>JBAXGN010000056.1 GCA_037139415.1 Verrucomicrobiota bacterium
GGTGCGCAAAACGACGCCACAACCAGAGTAGTTAAAGTTACGAAGTCAAATTAATGCTCGGCTTCTTTCTCTCCCAGGCTCTGGTGAATCCCATCCTGGCTCTGGCTGATACCGCCAAACTTGTCTCCGCACGCAATGATTACTCGCTCCGCGCCCCCAAGCCCGCTCCTGGTGAGAACGACGAGATCCGCCTCCTGAGCGACACCTTTAACCAGGTGCTCATCCAAATCCAACAGCACCAAACGGACTTGAATCGCGCGCAGGCCGTGGCCCATATCGGCAGTTGGCGCTCACATCTTAAGAACAAGGAAATCCATTGGTCGGATGCCACCTACCGAATCTTTGGTATTCCTCAAGGAACGGTCATGACGCACCAAGCGTTTCTGGAGCGGGTGCATCCAGAGGACCGGGAAACTGTGAATCGCGCCTGGCAGGCGACGCTGCAAGGCGCGCCGTATGACCTCACCCACCGGATTATTGCCAACGGAACAGTAAAGTGGGTGCATGAACAGGCGGAATTGGAACGCGACGCACAAGGCGTGGTGGTAAGCGGATTCGGAACGGTCCAGGACATTACCGCGCGCAAACGGGTGGAAGACGCGCTGCGGGAGTCTGAAGAAAAATACCGCGGCCTCTTTGAAAACTCCCGGGATGCCATTATGACGCTGGAACCCCCTTCCTGGAGGTTCACCTCTGGAAATCCGGCGGTCGTCAAGCTGTTTGGAGCGAAGAGCGAAGCAGAGTTTATTGCCCACGCGCCATGGGAACTGTCTCCGAAATGTCAGCCGGACGGGAGCGCATCCACCGGGAAAGCCAGGGAGATGATTGAAACGGCCGTGCGCGAAGGAGCCCACTTCTTCGAGTGGACCCACCGGCGAATTGATGGCACGGAGTTCCCCACCAATGTGCTGCTGACCCGCATGACGCTAGACGAAAAAACGGTCGTCCAGGCAACCATCCGGGATATCACCGCGCGCAAACGCAACGAGGAATCGTTGCGCAAACTGTCGTTGCAGTTGAGCCGGGTGGAAGAGGAGGAGCGCCGCCGCATTGCCCGCGAACTGCATGATTCCACCGGCCAGAAACTCGCCGCGTTGAACATGACCCTCGGACTGCTCCAGGAGGCCACGACCGACCCGGATGGCAAGCGGGAGAAAATGTTCACCGAAGGCCTGGCGATGATTGAACAATGCGCGCAGGAAATCCGCACGCTCTCCTACCTGTTGCATCCGCCGTTGCTGGATGAGCTGGGGCTGGCCGCCGCCATCAGCAACTACGTCGAGGGCTATTCCAAGCGGAGCGGTGTGCAGGTCACTTTTAATCCACCTCCCGACCTCGAACGGTTGTCCGACGAAGTCGAGATTACGTTGTTCCGCGTCGTGCAGGAAAGTCTTGGCAACATCCACCGCCACGCTGGCGCCACAACCGCGCGGATCCGCCTCACCTGCGACGCGGAGCGGGCGATGCTGGAAGTGAGCGACCAGGGCCGCGGCATATTCCCGGAAATAATCCGTGCGCTTGAAGCGGGGCGCGGCGCGGCGGGGGTTGGCATCGCGGGGATGCGGGAGCGGCTGCGGCTGCTCGGTGGCCGACTGGAAATCGAGTCCGGCGCGCAAGGCACCACCGTGCGTGCCATCATTCCGCAACGGGAGGAACCCACATGAACACCATCCGAATATTGATTGCCGACGATCACGACGTCGTGCGCGAGGGGCTGAGGACACTCCTCGCCGCGCGCGCGCATTTTGAAGTCTGTGGGGAAGCCGCCACCGGCCGCGCCGCCGTCGCCCTAACGCTTAAACTAAAGCCCCACGTGGTGGTGATGGACTTCAGCATGCCGGAGTTGAACGGCCTGGAAGCCACGCGCCAGATCCGCAAGACGCTGCCCGACACCGAGGTGCTCATCCTGACCATGCACGACTCCGAGACGCTCGCGCGCGCGGTATTGGCGGCGGGTGCGCGCGGGTTCCTGCTGAAAACCCATGCGAAGGGACAGCTTGCTGCCGCCGTGGACACGCTGGCCCAGCACCAGCCATTCTTCACCGGCACCCTCTCCGTCCATGTCGTCAACGCATGCTTGAATCCCGGCCAGTCTCTCGCAAAAAACGGTGGCGCTGCCGACCGGCTCACGCCGCGCGAGCGGGAGATCGTTCAGCTCATTGCCGAGGGCCGGACGAACAAGGAGATCGCGCTCCAGCTTGGCCTCAGCGTGAAGACGGCGGACGCACACCGGGCGAACGTGATGCGCAAGCTCGACCTGCATTCGGTCAGCGAGCTGGTGCGCTACGCCGTGCGCAACCAGATCGTGCAAGCGTAGCGTCCCTTGTTTCTTTGGTATTACCATCTAGGGTGTTTACCCTAGGTAATGGCTACTGTTTCTTTCTCCTCACAGGTGCGCGATTATTGACTTGGTTCAGTAGTGAACCGGCAATGAAAGCCCAAACCAACAACCATGCCAGTGCGCCCGGACGGATTCGTACGCTCATTGCGGATGACTCAGCGGCCTTCCAGAAAGCCATCCGGCAATTCCTGGAGTGCCTGCCGCAAATCGAGGTGGTCGGCATTGCCGAGGACGGGGTTCAGGCCGTGACTTTGGTCGCCAGCACACGGCCGGACTTGGTGTTGATGGATATGCAAATGCCCCGGCTCAACGGCCTGCATGCCACCCGGCGGATTCGCACCAAGTTTCCGAGCGTGCAGGTCATCATCACCACCCTTCACGATTCCTGCGAACTTAAGGCTGCTTCCCTCGCGGCGGGGGCCAAGCGTTTCATCCCGAAACAATGTCTGGGCGAGGAACTGACCATCGCGATCGAACAACTGTTTCCCGGAAAAGAGAAGGTAAATGGAGGCATTTAACCTTTATGCACCAGCTATTTTGCCTGGTTGGTCTCCCCATTTTTGACTTTGCCTGAAGACTGGAATGCGGTATCTTTCTCCTATGAAAGCGGATGAGCTAATTTCGGTTGATGCGGATGTCCTTGGCGGCACGCCGGTGTTTAAAGGGACACGCGTTCCAGTGAGAACGCTCTACGATTACCTTGAGGGAAACTATACGCTGGAACAATTTCTGGAGTGTTTCCCGTCGGTGACACGGGAAACGGCCTGTCAGGTATTGGAATGCTCCGAATCGGCCTTGCTTGCCCCGACGCCGGCATGAGGATTTTGCTGGATGAATGTGTGCCGTGGCCGATGCATAAGCTGCTCGCTGATCACGAGTGCTGTCCCGCCCAACAGCGTGGCTGGAGTGGCTTCAAAAATGGCGATCTCGTCAGGTTGGCTGAACCCGAGTTCGATCTTTTCATCACCAGCGATCAGAATATCCGTTACCAACAGAATCTGGCCGGACGGCGCATCACTATCCTGGAACTTTCCACCAACGACCTCCGTCGTATTCGCGCGGCTGCCGTTCTGATTCAAATGATGGTTGTCGCCATGCAGCAAGGAGAATTTCGCAGGCTCGAAATCCCGTGAGGCAATATTATATCCCCATATTCTATGGCATTTAAATTGGTCAAGATACCGTCACTCAAGACAACGACCGACTTCCGCGCTCATGTGGCCTCACTGGGATTGGAGCTGCCATGCGACGATACTATCCTGGCGGGCGCGACCTCCCCGCTATCGCAGCCGGTCACCAGCGTGCAAATTAACGGCAAGACCATCGGCAACCGCGTGTGCATCTCCCCGATGGAAGGCTGGGACGGTCTAACCAACGGCGATGCCTCGGAAAACACATTGCGGCGCTGGCAGCGCTTTGGCGAGAGCGGGGCCAAACTGGTTTTTGGCGGCGAAGCCATGGCTGTGCGGCCGGAAGGACGGGCGAATCCCAACCAGGTGATGATCCGCCCGGAGAATCTCGCCAGCTTGAAGCAGCTTCGGGAAACCTTGTTGTGCGCGCACCAAGAACGGTTTGGCCGGACGGATGATTTGGTAATCGGTTTTCAACTCACGCATTCGGGACGCTTCTGCCGTCCGACTGATATGAAAACCTGGGAACCGCGCGTCGCCTTCCGGCATCCCATTCTCGACCGGCGCTTCAAAGTCACCAGCGACGCCCAGGTGTTCACTGATGATGAAATCAAACGGCTCATTGAAAGTTACGTGGTCGCCGCGCGCGTGGCGGCGCAGGCAGGCGCGGATTTCGTGGACATCAAGCATTGCCACGGCTACTTGCTGCATGAATTTCTGGGGGCGCACACGCGGCCCGGACCCTATGGCGGCTCCTTTGAAAACCGCACGCGCATTCTGCGCGAAATCGTCGCCGGCATCCGCGCGAGCGCCAACCCCATTGACCTGGGGGTGCGCCTGAGCGCCTTTGACTTTGTGCCGTTCCGGCCCGATCCCGCGCTGAGCCAGCCCGGCAAACTCGGGCCGGGCATCCCGGAAGATTACGCGCATTGCCTGCCGTACGGCTACGCATTCGGCGTCAACCCCAGCAACCCGGTGGAGTACGATCTCACCGAGCCGTTCCAATTCATGGCGCTGTGCGGAAAACTGGGCATCAAGATTCTGAACCTGAGCGCGGGCTCCCCGTATTACAATCCGCATATCCAACGGCCCGCCGCGTACCCGCCCTCAGACGGCTACCAGCCGCCGTATGATCCGTTGGTGGACGTAGTGCGCCAACTTCAGGTGGTGCGGCAACTCAAGGCCAAAGCGCCGCCCGGTTTGCTCATCGTGGGCAGCGCGTACAGTTATTTGCAGGAATACACGCCGCATGTATGCCAGGCGGTGGTGCGCGCGGGTTGGACGGATATGGCTGGCATTGGCCGCGCCGTGCTCAGCTACCCGGCCATGCTGGCGGACGCCCTGGAAAAAGGCACGCTGACGCCGCGGTTCATCTGCCGCACGTTCAGCGACTGCACCACCGCACCCCGCAACGGACTGATCAGCGGCTGCTATCCCTTGGACAAGTTTTACACCGCCAAACCGGAGTTCCAAAAACTCAAGGAACTGAAACGGGCGGCGGGAGTTTAAACGTTTTCAGATGGCCAAACGCTGCAAACTCGGTTTCACTACGCGCATGAGAATAACTGGTTCCGCCCGATTGTCGGTCGCACACTGGGTCATCGCCCTGCTACTATCTGCCCTCGTTACGTTCGCCGCCGAGGTGCGGGTGGCGCTGTTTTCGGACACGCATTGGGCGCCGTTGACCAATAAAAACCAACGCGCCTTCCGCGCGAACCTCGATAAGGTGATTGCCGCCGTCAACCAGGCAGAGGTGAAACTGGTAGTCATCACGGGCGACCTTACGGAGAATGGCAAGACCGAAGAGTACCGGGAGGTAAAACAGAAATTCGCAGAGTTAAAGGCCCCGACCCTGTGGATACCCGGCAATCATGACGTGGGCGCAAAAATCATTCCCACCGGGAAAAGAAAAGGGGTGACCTCGGCGTCGGTGCAGCGCTACGAGGCGATTATGGGACCGTCCTCTTTTTGTCGCGAGGAAAGCGGGGTGCGCGTAATTGGCATCAATTCCGCTCTGCTGGGCAGCGGTCTGCCGGAAGAGCAAGCACTGTGGGGATTACTGGAAAAAGCGCTGGCCAAGCCCGGCGATAAACCGACCCTGCTGCTCACCCATTACCCGCTCTATGTCGAACAACCGGACGAACCGGGCGGCGAGTATTGGAATGTGGAACCGGAGCCGCGCCAGCGCTTGCTCAAGCTGCTCAAGCAAGGCGGCGTAAAAGCGGTGTTAAGCGGGCATCTGCATCGCACCGTGACCAACTCGCTGGATGGCATGGCGATGATTACCACCACCTCGGTTGCGTTTGGGTTACCCAGCCTGCTGCAGCCGGATGCTTGGACCTTGCTCACGGTGCCCGCCACCGGCAACATCACCTACGAATTCAAAAAACTGGAGGAATAATCCAAGCAAGCGCGTCCGCGATGGCTCAGCTTGGTGGTCTGAATGCGATTTGGACTTACCACTCGATGACGGCGGCGCCCCAGGTAAATCCGGCTCCGAACACGACCAGCAACACCAAATCGCCACGCTGAATGCGCCCTTGGGAAACGGCCTCATCCAGCGCGATGGCCACCGACGCAGCGGAAGTGTTGCCGTATTTGTCGAGGTTGATGAAGACTTGCTCGGGCGTCACATTGAGACGATCGCAGACGGCATCCACAATCCGGCGATTGGCCTGATGGGGAATGACACACTTGATCTTGGTAATATCCAATTCGCACCGGCGCAAGGCTTCTTTCCCCGCGTTCACCATGGCGGTAACCGCATTTTTGAACGTCTCCTTGCCGTCCATTTTCAAATAATGGAGTCGAGCGTTCACCGAATCCACCGTCGCTGGCTGCATACTGCCGCCGCCGGGCATGCAAAGCACACCGCCCTTGGCGCCATCCGCCCCCATGCAAGTGGTCAGCAGGCCATGGCTGTCCGGACGGTTTTGCAGAATGGCTGCGCCGGCCCCATCGCCAAACAACACGCAGGTGTTGCGGTCCTGCCAGTCGGTAATCGAGGAGATTTTTTCCGCCCCGATGACGAGCACGGTTTCATACGTGCGCGTCATGATAAATTGTTGGCCGATTTCCAACCCGAAAATAAAGCCCGAGCAGGCGGCTTCAATATCAAATGCCGCCGCGCGCGTGGCACCGATTTTTTGTTGCACCAGGCAGGCCGTGTTGGGAAACAGCATGTCCGGCGTGATCGTGGCCACAATGATGAGGTCAATATCCTCCGGTTTGATGTTGCCCCGCTCCATCGCCATCAGCGCCGCCTTGGCGGCCATGTCGGAAGTGGCTTCATTCGCCGCGGCAATATGCCGTTCACGAATGCCGGTGCGCGAGATAATCCATTCGTCCGTGGTATCCACCATTTTCTCGAGTTCGGCGTTGGTCAAAACGCGTTCGGGCACATACGAGCCGACGGAGGTGATGGAACAGGAGCGCCCTTGGTAATTATGGCGCGCACGTGGATTGGTAAAGGTATTTTCGGGAGTTGGATTCATCAGGCGTGATGCACCGGGAGATGGTTGACACGTTCCACCCCGGTTTTAATCAGATCCAGTAAGTTATGCCGGACGGTTTCCGCCGCGCCCCGGATGGCGTTCATGATGGCGGTTTCACGAGAGGCGCCGTGCGCAATCATCACCAGCCCGTTGACGCCCAACAGTGGCGCGCCACCCACATTGTCCGGGTTCGTCCGCGCCCGCCATTTGGCGAAGGTGTTTGGCGCCTCATCCTTGAAGGAGACCAGCACCATTTTGGCCATGCTTTCGCTGGTTTTCAAGAATACGTTGCCAACAAAGCCATCACACACCAGGACGTCCACCCGGCCAGCAAATACATCACGGCTTTCCACGTTGCCGATAAAGTTAAGCCCGGATTTCTGGCAGAGCTTGAACGCCTCGCGGGTGGCCTTGTTGCCCTTCGTATCCTCGGTGCCAACACTTAACAGGCCGACGCGTGGTTGCGGGCAGGCCAGCGCCACTTGCGCGTACATATTGCCCATGACGGCAAAATGCAACAAGTGCTGCGGCCGGCAATCCACATTCGCCCCGGCATCAATTAAAACAAAGCGGCCTTGGGCCGACGGCATGATGGCGGCGATGGCAGGACGTTCAACGCCATGCACGAGCCGCAGATTCATGGTGGCGGCGGCGACGACGCTGCCGGTGTTACCCGGCGACACCAAGGCATCCGCCTGCCCATGCTTGAGCAGCCCAACGGCTTTGGCAATGGAGCTATCCCGCTTGGAACGCAGCCCGGCGACCGGCGAATCCGCCATGGTCAACACCTCGGAGGCGTGAACCACCTTCACCCGGCCATCCACCGGCTTGTGATCAAGGACGGCTTTGATTTCAGCCTCATTGCCAACCAGCAATAGCTCGGTCAATCCGGGAATGGATTCCAGCGCTTGCAACGCCCCATCCACCACCACGGCGGCACCGTGGTCACCGCCCATGACATCCACTGCGATGCGCATATTGGATAGATCGCGGCAGCGCTTCCGCCGCCGCCATTGACGCTCAGCTTATTTCTTAGCCTTGATGGTCAACACCTGGCGCCCTTTATAAAAGCCGCACGCCGGGCAAACCCGGTGCGGGATATAGGGCTCCCCGCATTGCGGGCAAGTGTTTAATTGCGGCAAGGCCAATACACTGTTGTATGCCCGGCGCATACGTTGACGGCTCCGGGACGGTTTACGCTTTGGTACACCCATAACTCAATCTCGTGTTGTTTGTTCGATTACAGTTTCAACTTATTCAACGCATTCCATGGGGATGACCCCTGGTCAAACCCACCCGTTCCACTGGCCTGCGTCTTGTCAGCCAGACTTTTAAGCCCGCCGCACTCAGCTTCACACAACGGATGTTGCGGAAAGCCGAGAATAATATCTTCTCGAATGAACGGAGTCAAGTCCACCTCGTCAGAGATTATTTTCACAGCTTCCTCGCCCGACAAAGGGATCAAGCAACTCCATGGGTCCAACTCCAATCGGAAGACCAATGGTTTGAGGCAACGGACACATTCGCAGTCCAATAAAAGCACCAAAGAACCCTGCAAAAGCAGGCTTTCTTCGAGTTTTTGGACTTCCAAATCGTACTTTAACGATTGCGTAACCCGAATGCACTCATCCATCGCTTCGAGCCCTAATTCGGCGGGCGACACTTCCCCTTCCAACTGTAAATTTTGTTTTTCCAGATGCCTTAAATTGATGGTGACACTCATAGTTACCTCTGCTTTTTTGTGTTTCGCCCGAGTTTTTTGAACAAAGCGGTCTTGACGTGCAGCGGAACAAAGGGGGTGATATCTCCGCCCAAAACGGCCACTTCTTTGACCAGTCGGCTGCTTAAAAAAGTATAGGCTTCTTTGGGCATCATGAAAATGGTCTCCACCTGCGAATTCAATTTCCGGTTCATCAAGGCCATCTGAAACTCATACTCAAAATCAGATACCGCCCGCAAGCCGCGGATCACCGCCTGACCTTTCCGCTGCTCCACATAATGCACCAGCAAACCGGTGATGGTATCCACCTCCACGTTCGGGAGGTTCATGGTCGAGTGCCGTAATAATTTCAGCCGTTCCGGCAAGGTGAACAGGGGATGTTTGGCCTCGTTCTCCGCCACCGCCACAATCAGGCGATCAAACAAACGCGCCGCCCGATGGATCAAATCGAGATGTCCATTGGTCAACGGATCAAAACTGCCGGGATATATCGCCGTGCGCATACCTTAAGGGTTGGTGCAATGGCCGAAAAGTGCAAGGCCAATTTTTTTCTGCCATCAGTAGCCGGAACGGGAAACCAAGATGAAAATGGTCCGGCCCGATTTTTGCGTAACCATGCGGGTTCAAATACCAGCAAGGCGATCATAAAATCCAAGGTGTCGCTGGATTTTTACGGCTTGACGCTGGTGAGTGGGAAAATACCATCACCACAATGAAATCGTACCCGAGGCAAGGCCATTTGAATAGACCAACGTTCCTGCTGTCCATGACCCTGATGGGGCTTGGCTGGGGCCTTCTTTCGCTCGGTGCCCAAACCGGGTACGAACCCAAACCGGCTGATCCGTATTTCGAGAAGTTCAATCTGCGGCGGGCGCCCGAGCCCGGGCCGTTGCTGCTTAAAACGGGTGATCGCCTGGCCATCGTCGGTGATTCCATCACCGAGCAGAAGCTGTACTCGCGCCTGATTGAGACGTACCTGACGGTCTGCGTGCCGGATCTCAAGGTGACCGCGCGCCAGTACGGCTGGAGCGGAGAGACCGCCGCCGGTTTTTTGAAGCGGATGGACCAGGATTGCCTGCGGTTCCAGCCCACGGTGGCCACGTTTTGTTACGGCATGAATGACGCCAAGTACCGTCCGTATGATGATCTCAATGGCGAATGGTACCGGGATAATTACACTGCGCTGGTGCGCGCCTTCAAGGCGGCGGGCGCGCGGGTGGTGCTCGGGTCCCCGGGTATTTCCAGCAAGCTGGCGTCGTGGGTGAAGACCAAGAGCGGCACGCTCGACGAGCTGAATTTAAACCTGGGCGCATTGCGTGATATCGGCATCGGGATTGCCCAACGGGAAGAAGTGCGGTTTGCGGATATCTTCTGGCCGATGTTCAAAGCCGAAGTTGAGGGGCGTAAACGGTACGGTGAATCGGATGGCCGACCATATTCCTTGGCCGGCAAGGATGGCGTGCATCCCGGCTGGGCCGGGCAACTGGTCATGGCATACGCCTTTCTGCGGGCCATGGGTTTGGATGGGGACCTGGGGACGGTCAGCGTGGACATGTCCGCCGGGAAAGCGACCGCCGTTGCCGGTCACACGGTGGACGCCTTTGCCAACCAGGTGGTCCGCCTCACCAGTGTGCGTTATCCCTTCTGCGCCACCGGCGAGACCAACCTGGATGCTTCACTGCGCTCCGGCATGACGCTGATCCCCTTCAATGCCCAGTTAAACCGTTTTATGCTGATCCTCACCGGCGGCACGGCCGCGCAATATCGCGTGACATGGGGCGCCAAAACCATGACCTATGAAACGACCCGTCTCGCCAAAGGGGTGAACCTGGCCGAGGATTTTGAGGAAAACCCCTTTTCCGGCGCATTCAAAAAAGTGGACGAGGCGGTGGCGGCCAAGCAGGCCTATGAAACCAAACAAATCAAACAGGTTATCCACAACGCCAAGGGCAAGGCCGACGTGGATGCGGCGGTCGCCCGCACCGAGGCGGAGCGCGCCCCATTGGTCGAGGCAATTCGTGCGGCTTTTGTGCCGGTAAAGCACGAAATCAAAATTGCGCCGGTGCCGTGAGCGGGAGCGCCAGTCTCAATGGTGTGACAACCTCGCTATTTCCATGGGCAACACCGCCGATTGCGGAATAGGAGTATCATCGGTATAGCAGGCGGTAGAACCGGGGCGGTTGGCTGGCGGTGTTGGTGTCGTCGAACATGACGCTGCCATTGGTGAGGTAAAACCCCGAACTAAATGATTGCCAATTGGTGTCCACACCACTTGGCAGATTGGTACGCCATAGTAACTGAATCAAACTCAAGTCGGAGGGTACACCGCCATCGGTATCCTGAAACACCAAGTGGAGGGGTTGGCTGGCACTGAATTTTGGCGGCTGCAACACGGGCGGAAGCAATGCACGGACGGTGGCATTAACACAGCACCAGTTTCCCAAAGCATTGGTCACCAGCACGGAATAAACGCCGGCATTGGTCCGTGTCACTGGCCCGAGATCGAGGTTGGCATTCGTTTGTCCTGGCAGCGGCACGTCGTTGAAGGTCCACTGGAAGGCAAATGGGCCATCGCCAGAAGCACCCACATTCAGGGTGACATTTTGCCCGGATGGCACACCCTGACTCTGCGGCCATGGATTGACGGCGAAGGGGACACCTTTGCGGATACTACGATTGCCTTCGTCGGTCAAATAGAGATTGCCCATGGTATCTACCACAATTCTGCCAATCGTTTTGAACCGGGCGTTGCAACCCGTTCCATCTGCACTGCCAGAAGTTCCAGCCAACCCGGCCACTGTCGTTACTATGGCGTCAGGAGTAACAACTCGAACCGTGTAGTTTAAAGCGTCTCCCACGTACACGTTACCAGCCGAATCCACTGCGGCACTGTGCGGAAAGTTGAACCTCGCGGCAGCACCCTGTCCATCATTTGTCCCCGTGGAAGTATTTCCTGCGAAAGTACTAACCATTCCAGTGGGTGTAACTTTTCGCATCCGAGAACTATATTCATCCGCCACGAATATATTCCCCGCTTTATCAATTCCTATGCCCGCAGGCCTGGTAAATCGCGCGGCACCGCCAAGCCCATCAATCGTACCAGTAGCTCCGGGTGAACCGGCCAGGGTGCTCACGATTCCACCAGGTGTAATTTTCCGAATTGTGCTATTGTAAAAGTCGGCGACATACATATTCGTAGCACGATCCAACACGATGGAATCTGGACCGTAGAAGAGCGCCATGCCAATTGCCCCATCACTGGACCCACTCTTGGCTGGCACACCGGCATAGGTACTCACCATTCCATCCGTCGTAATCTTCCGAATCGTGTTATTGAGGGTGTCAGCCACATACACAGTGCCACCGCTATCCACCATCAAGTCCCACGGACTGTTGAACCGGGCGGTGGCTACTGGCCCGTCATTGGTTCCGCTACTTCCCGGCGCACCGGCAATGGTGGTGACCCATCCGTCTGGAGTGATCTTCCGGATCGTATGATTAAGATCGGATACGTAAACGTTGCCGTTGCCATCCAAGGCCATCCCATGCGGAGTCCCAAACCTGGCTGCACTGCGGAAACCATCATTGGTTCCGACCGGACCGTTCAATCCGGCCATTGTGGTGAAGGTGTAAACCAGAACGGTCAAGGTGACATTCGAACTAATGACCATGCCTTCAGCGGTGCTCACCATAACCGAGTACGTTCCGGTCTGGGACTTTTGTACATTAGTTAGCGTCAGCACAGCATTCGTAGCGCCCGACAAATTCGTGCCATTGAACAGCCACTGGTAACTGAATGGAGCGCGTCCCTGTGGGGTGACGCTAAAAGTGGCTCCGTTTCCAACCAGCACAGCTTGGGGATTTGGCTGGGCGGTAAATCCAACAGGACTTACTCGAAGCAGGGTGGTGGCACTGTTCGTCGTTCCAAAGGCATTGCTGACGGTAATTGAGTACGAGCCGGATTGCTCCAGATGAAGATCGGTTAATACCAATACTGCATTGGTCGCTCCGGGAATATTTGTGCCATTGAAGTTCCACTGGTAACTGAGCGGTAAAGCACCGGTAGCTTGAGCGCAGAGGAAGGCCGTCATAGTGCTGGCCAATGTCAGGTTGGACATCGAGCCGCTGAAAGCGGCAATGAAGGGGGGACCATTTCCCGCCAGCGCCAGGGTGTGATTGCCGCCGCCAACCACCGCCACCACGTTGCTGACACCCACAGGCACAGCGGACTGTTTGTAGGCATTGTAACCCCACGCTACCACTGAGCCATCGGTTTTCAGGACTACATTATGGTTGTTACCCGCCGCAATGGCCACCACGTTAGAAATGCCCCCAGGCACGCTACCTTGGCCATAATTATTGTAGCCCCAGGCAACTACGGATCCGTCAGTTTTCAACGCCAAGCTATTACTATTCCCTACGGATATTGCGACCACATTGCTCAAACCCGCAGGGACCGTGGCTTGGCTGTAATTGTTGAACCCCCACGCCACGATGGTGCCATCGCCCTTCAGCGCCAGACAGTGATTGGCTGGGCCGGCCGCCAAGGCGACCACGCCTGACAATCCCAGCGGCACATTCATCTGGCCGTAATTATTGGTGCCCCATGCAACGATGGTGCCGTCGTTTTTCAGCGCCAGACTGTGGCTTATGCCCCCCGCAACGGCCACCACATTAGTCAATCCCGCCGGAACATTGGTCTGGCCAGAGGTGTTTAATCCCCAAGCAGTCACCGTGCCATCGGCCTTCAAGGCCAAGTTATGAGCACTGCCAGCGGCAATGGCTATTACATTAGACAATCCGGCCGGAACGTTGGTTCTCCCATTGGCATTATTTCCCCACGCCACCAATGTGCCATTAGCCAGTAAGACCAAGTTATGGGAGTCTCCGGCCGCGATCGTCACGACGTTCGTTAATCCGGCGGGCACATTCGTTTGGCCATAATAGTTGTAACCCCAAGCTGTGATGGGGCTGTTTGCAATAGCCCGGTTGCTTCCTGAAAAAATATAGACACATGCCAGGAGAAGAAAAAAACGAGGCGCGCTAAACTGGCCCATCGCAATCAACTGGCTGGCGCAATTAGTATTCATTGTTTTTACCCTGATTTAATAATAGCGATGGTAATTCTTTCTTAGTTTCTGTCAAGCGCCTTCAGGGCCTAAATATCACTCCATTTGCTTTCCGGACAAACCGTCCTATCGTTTGCGTAGCAAAGTTGTCCGCACAGGTCCAAGTACCGGTCTGGAGACCAGTGAACCGGGGCGTCAGGACCAGCCGTATGACGGCTCACTCCCAAGTGGAGTTGCGCGTCGCGAGCATTGCTAACCAATCCCGTGAGCGGGAGCGCCAGGCTCAATGGTGTGACAACCTCGCTATTTCCATGGAAAACACCGCCGCTTGCGGAATAGGCGTTTTATCCTATCCGTGCGATTCGTGAAATCCGTGGTTAAAATTGCTTTTCCCGAGTAACATTTTCACCGGGTCTCCGTTGAATCGTGGTGGATGCCGGACGCCATTCAACGCATGACAAGCTTGGAGGCGCATGGCATCTTTGACGAAACGATGCCATGACCGACCTTGAAAAACGCCGGGATTATTTTGCCACCACCCGCTGGACGGTGGTGCTCACGGCGGCACGCACGGATACGACGCGCGCCCGCAAGGCGCTTGCCGAGCTGTGCCAGGTTTATTGGTATCCCCTCTACGCCTATGCCCGACGGCGCGGCCATTCCGTGCATGACGCGGAGGATTTGACCCAGGGATTCTTTGCTCACTTGCTACAGCAGGATTTTCTCGCCGGGCTCAGCCAGGAAAAGGGCCGATTCCGCGCCTTCCTGCTGGCATCCATGAATCATTATATGGCCGACGAATGGGACCGGGTTTCCGCCCAAAAGCGTGAGGCGAAGAAAACCCTCTCCCTGGAGGCGGAGACGGCGGAGCACCGTTACCAGACTGAGCTGGCGGAGCAATGGACCCCGGAGCGCGTGTTCGAACGGCAATGGGCCATGATCCTGTTGGAAACGACCGTCCAACGACTTGCCCGGGAATATGAAACCGCTGGCCGGGGCGCGCTGTTCACCGAAATTCAATTTGCCATTTTGGGCGAGCGCAGCGCGGTGCCCTATACAGAATTGGCCGCGCGGTTGAACCTGAGCCATGAGGCGGTGCGGGTGGCGGTGCATCGGCTACGCCAGCGCTACCGGAGAATCCTGCGCGAGGAAATCGCCCACACGGTGACCGGTGAAACCGATATTCTCGAGGAACTCAACTATTTGCGCCAGGTGCTCGCATCTTGAAAAATGCAATTACCCTGTAACATTCGTGCCGAGTTTCCTTTAATGCAAGGTAGGGAACCTTTATGAATGCTGAAAAATCATGTCCGCATTGCGGGAAATCGGTATCTGCCAGCGCACTGCGCGGGCTATGCCCGGATTGTCTGCTCCAGGCCGCGTTGCCCACCGGCGATACCGGCGACCTGGAGGCAGACGCCGCGCCTTCCTTTGAGCCACCTTCACCCCAAGAGCTTGGGCAAAAATTTCCGCTATTGGAAATCGTGGAGTTGCTGGGACGCGGCGGGATGGGCGCGGTCTATAAGGCGCGGCAAAAACATCTGGATCGCGTGGTGGCGTTGAAAATCCTGCCGCCCAAGGTCGGGCAAGAACCCGCCTTTGCCGCCCGGTTTGAGCGCGAGGCACGGGCGCTGGCCAAGCTCACGCATCCCAACATCGTCACGCTTTACGAATTCGGCCAGGCGGAGGGTTTGTATTATTTCCTGATGGAGTATGTGGATGGCGTCAATCTGAGCCAATTACTCCAAGCCGGACGCCTGGCACCGAAGGCGGCGCTGGCCATCGTACCGCATATTTGCGAGGCGCTGCAATATGCCCACGATCAGGGGATCGTGCATCGCGACATCAAACCGGGGAACATCCTGTTGGGCAAAAACGGCCAGGTGAAAATCGCGGATTTCGGTGTGGCCAAACTGATGGGCGCCGATCCCCTCACTCCGCCCCTCGCCCCCATTGGGGGAGCGGGGGGCCGCAGGACGGGTGAGGGGGAACCCCCTATGCTTACGGATGCGGGAAAAATCATAGGGACGCCACACTATATGGCGCCCGAGCAGACGAATAATCCGCAAGAAGTGGATCACCGGGCCGACATCTACTCCCTGGGGGTGGTCTTCTACCAGATGCTTACCGGCGAACTGCCGGGCAAGACCATCGAACCGCCATCAAAGAAGGTTCACATGGATGTGCGTCTGGATGAGGTTGTTCTGCGCGCATTGGAAAAGAAACCCGAACTCCGTTATCAGCAAGCCAGCGTGCTCAAGACGCAGGTGGAGACGATTGCGGAGTCGCCGTCAGGCAGTAGCGGGCGTAACGACGGTCAATTTGATTCCGCCCTTGAACCGGAGCATAATCCGTACGCTACCGTGTGGCCAAAGTGGATGAGCGTCACGACCGTTCGTGACGGACGGCCACTGGTTCGGTGGTCTGGGGTGTGGATCGGCCTGGCCATCCTCGGCGCGGTTGGCTGGGGTGTGACCGTGGCGGTCAACGCGCTCTTCTTTGGCAGTCGTCCAGTTTCGGATTGGGTGTTTTTGATGCCGCTGCTCATGGCGGCTGGGTATCTGGCTTGGCGAATCCACTGGAACCTTGAACGGCTCCAGCACCGGCTACGTTCCCGCGCGGGGCAATCGCCGAAGGCGCATACTACACAATCAGAAATCGGAATTCCGGCCGGCGGCGCGACCGCCAGCTCACCCAGCGCGCCGCTCCCGATCAAATCGCCGCTGGTTCGCGTGGTCGAAGCTTGGTTCAACCTGACGCTCACGTCACCGCTGGCGGAGAAGTTAATCAACGTCTCCTCGCTTGGATTTTTTGCCAGCTTGGGCTTTCTGAGTTTGCTGGGCTTTCTGCCATTGCCAGGCTGGCAACGGTGCTTTGGGTTTTCCGGTTTCTTCGGCTTCGCCGGTTTCTTTGGCTTGATTGGCGTCGCGTTCATGGTCGAATTCGCGGAACGGCGCAAAGCGAAATCAGCGACTGCGCCGGGGAGTTCCAGCCCGGATTGGTGGCTGTGGGCTCCCGCCCAATCGTCACTCGTTCGGGAAATTTGCGGACACCTGACCGACGCGGAGAAAAGCGAAGCCACCAAACGGAGATTCTTGTTCGGCATCTGGAATGCGATGACGTTTTTTGGACCGTTCTTCAGTGTCATGTTTTTGCCCAGTCCGCTGGGGTGGATCTTCGGTGGCGCCATGTTGGTCATCGGTCTGTCCTTCTACCCATTGTGGCGGAGAATGGAGCGGGAGTTCCTTTACTCCACGATTTGGGCGCGGCAACAAGGCATCCAACTCGAGCAACTCAAAGGCGGCGCGCGCCCACGGCACATCGGATTATTCGTGGCAGCAGCGCTGCTGGTGTTGTTGATCGCCGGCGGATTCCTCGGCTACCAGTTATTGCACTCCCCAAAGCCGGCCGGACCCGAAGCCGTTGCTTTGGGCTTTGGCCCGGTGATGGAGCAGGTGGTGGACGAGATGATTGATTTTGATTCGGGCAAGCTCGCCAAGCTTCCCGACTCGGTCACAAGTGCAAATTCCATGGTTGCGAATGTGCTGGAGGCTTTGGCTTGGGCGGAAAAAACAGGCATGGACGCGGTCAAGGAGACATCCGCCAGCTTTCTGGGCCTGGGCATGAAAGTCGAAACGCTGCACGGTGAAACGTGGGAAAACGTCACACCCGATCAATTGGCCCGAACGCTGGCCACCACGAAACCAAAGACCACCCAGGCAATCAATCCCGGCAAGGATTCCCCGGCCACCTACGCATTCCAAACCCGCGAAGGCGGCATTGGCATCATGCAAGTCATCGGCTTCACCGACAAAGGAGTGAAGCTTCGCTACAAGCTGGTGAGGTAAAACTCCTATGACTTTCAGGTCGAACGTCTTCATATTTGGCTCTCTTTGCCCTTAAAGATATGGAATAGGAACGCCAAAGATGGTACTAACACCACTGCACCAACAGCCAATGCCAGGATCAGCAAACGCAACGTGGTTTCTGGTGCGTGTGCATTCGCGACGGTAACATCCGGCGTAACAAGATAAGGATATTGAGCCAAACTCCACCCCACGAGAATCATAGTAACCTGTCCGCCGACCGCTATGCGCGCCCACACAAACTGTCGCTGCCACAGCGCCATCATCGTGGCCAAGGCGAGCAGGCACGTCGCCGCGAGCAGCACCGGGGCCCACCAGCGGGTCAGGCAATGGAACATGACCGGTGCGTCTTGCTTGGAAAGGAGAAGGACCACAAACGCGATTGGCATCAATGCCACCCCCGACCAAAGTGCCCGCCGGCGAAAATCATTTTGCAAGTCAAGCTGCTGCTTCGTATCGAGGGTCAAGTAAGTGGCCGCCAGAAAGGCAAACAGTCCGAGGGCGAATACCCCACAGGCAAGGGCGAACGGGGTCAGCCAGCCTGCGAAGAAGCCAGTGACGACTTGACCATTCACGACGCGAATCTGCCCCGTGGCCAACGCGCCGATGGTAACGCCTTGAAAAAACGGGGTAATAAAGCAGGCGACGCCGAACATTGCGCTCCAGCGGCGTTGCACCGCGTCCGATTTGGAGTCGTATTGGCGAAAAATGAAAGCGGATCCGCGCAGCACGATGCCAATGAGCATCACCGTCAGCGGAACGTTCAGCGCGGTCATCATCGCCGCGAACGCTTTCGGAAAACCGGTGAATAGAACCACCAGGACGAGAATAAGCCAGACATGGTTGGCTTCCCAAATGGGGTCGATGGCTTCGGCGATTGCCTGTCTTTGCCGCGGGGCGCGCGGGCCCGCCGCCAGCAGATCCCACATGCCACCACGAAAATCCGCGCCGCCCGTGAGGGCATATAGGATCAGCGATAGCAAAATGCAAATGGCAACAATTATTTCAAGCATGGAGTCACGTCGTTGGTGTTGCAGAAATGGTCGGGGGCGGCGGCAAAAACTGGCGACGCAAAACAAATATAACGACGAAGGCGAGGTAAACGTACAACACCGTAAAAGTGACGAACGGCACGACCAGCCCCGGCATCGGCGTGACGGCGGCTTCCGTTCGCATCACACCGTAAATAATCCAAGGTTGGCGCCCGACTTCGGTTACGACCCAGCCGGTTTCAATCGCCACAAATCCCAACGGTCCGGCGGCCACCAACGCGCGCAACAGCCACGGGTGCCCAGCCAGCGGTCGGCACTTCCACCAGAGCCAACCGGCCCATACGGCCAAAGCCAGCATCGCCATTCCGGCGGCAACCATGAGGTCGAACGACCAATGAACCATGCGCACGTTAGGCCAGTCGTCTTGGGGAAACTCTTCAAGACCTACGACCTTGGCGTCAGGGTTGTCGGTGAGCAGGAAACTCAAGCCGCGCGGAATACGGAGCGCATAAGAGGTCGTACGCGTCGCATCGTCCGGAATGCCACCGACGAGCAGAGGCGCTCCCATTTGCGTCCGATAATGCGCCTCCATTGCCGCGAGCTTGGCCGGTTGCAGCCTGCCCACGGTGCGGGCGCTAAAATCGCCGCTCAAGATTTGCAGCGGGATGCTGACGCAAGCAACGGCCAAGGCAATGCCCAATGCGCTCCGATGGAAAAGGCTGTGCCGGTCGCGCAACAGGAAGAAGGCGTGCACGGCCGCCACGGCGAAGCCCGTGGCCACAAAGGCTGCCAGCGTCATGTGCAGGACTTCATGAAAGCTGGCCGGATTCAACATGGCCGCGATCGGGTCAATCTCGGTAATCCTGCCCGCCGCCATCTTGAAGCCCGTGGGCGCATTCATCCACGCATTGGCCGTCACCACGAATATGCCGGAAAAGATGCCACTAACAGCGACGACGACCCCCGAAAGCCAGTGCAAGAAGGGCGAGAGTCGGTTCCAGCCATAGAGATACACCCCTATAAAAATGGCTTCGGTGAAGAAGGCGAAGCCTTCCAGGGAAAAGGGCATGCCGATGATCGCACCGGCCTTTTCCATAAAACCCGGCCACAACAAACCGAGTTCGAAGGACAGCACGGTGCCGGACACCGCGCCCACCGCGAACAGAATGGCTGTGCCGCGCGCCCAGCGTTTGCTGAGTTCGAGATACACCGGCTGCCGGGTGCGGAGATACACTCCCTCCGCAATCGCCATGAGCAGCGGCATCCCGATGCCCAGCGCCGCGAAGATAATATGGAAGGCCAGGGACATGGCCATCTGCGAACGGGCAAAAAAGAAATCACTCATTGGATAACCCTCAATCCAAGGGCGCAGCCCAATTGGTCCAGGGGACGACCGAAACACTGAGCCTCATCGCAATCAATCAGATGTTTTCTTTGGTCAAGATATTGCGCCAACACGTCTATCAGTATCCAGAAAGGCCAAAAGATCCGCGTTGAGTTGTTTCTTGTGTGTGTCGGTAAGGCCGTGGGGTGCTCCGGCATATACCTTCAGGGTCGAGTTCTGGATGAGTTTTGATGAGGCCAGAGCCGACGCGCCGATCGGTACAATCTGGTCGTCGTCACCGTGAATGATAAGCGTCGGGACATCGAACTTTATGAGGTCTTCGGTGAAGTCGGTCTCGGAGAACGCTTTGATGCAGTCGAAGGCGTTCTTGTGACCGGCTTGCATCCCCTGGAGCCAGAACGAGTCGATCATGCCTTGCGAGACCTTGGCGCCAGGCCGGTTGGCCCCGAAGAACGGGCCACTGGCGAGATCCCGGTAGAATTGCGAGCGGTCGGCGGCACAGCCGAGGCGAATCTTTTCGAACACCTCTATCGGCAAGCCGCCGGGGTTGGCGACCGTCTTCAGCATCAACGGCGGGACGGCGGAAATCAACGCCACCTTTGCCACCCGTTTCGTGCCGTGGCGTCCGATATAACGGGCTACTTCGCCACCGCCGGCGGAGAATCCGATCAGGACGGAGTTCTTCAGGTCCAACGTGTCCATCAAGGTTGCAAGGTCATCGGCGTAGGTGTTCATTTCATTGCCATTCCAGGGTTGACTGGATCGGCCGTGGCCTCGACGGTCATGTGCGATGCAGCGATAGCCGTTGGCCGCCAAGAAGAGCATTTGAGCCTCCCAACTGTCTGAACTCAACGGCCACCCGTGACTGAACATGACGGGCTGACCTGCGCCCCAGTCCTTGTAGTAGATTTGTGTGCCGTCTTCGGTGGTAATCGTATTCATGTTGTGCTCTCCTCATTTGTTGCGGTTGTGATTTTCATAATGTTGCTGAATCTGTTCACTGTCGTGCCCTGTGTTAACGCTTTACCGTAAGGGCTCTTCCTGCGGCACACCGTTGAGTTCGTGGCGGCGGGCGGAGATGGCTTCGTAGATGCTTTTGCGCGCGCGGTTGATGCCGCCGAGCGGGCGGAGGTCGGCCACCGAGTGCCAGGGATTGAAACTGAGATTTTCGCCAAATTCCATTTGCGCGCTTGATTCGAAGGACTGAATGGGGATGCGAATCGTGGCGACCTGGACAAAGGGAGCGGCGGTTTCATCCCAGGCGATGGTTGGATCTTCCACGGGCATCGTGACCGGGTCGGTCTGAACTTGGACCAAAAAATCGAAGACCGCTTCGTGTTGCTTCAGGTGTGAGGACAGCGCGAGCCGAAGCTTGTCTTTGGAGTTGGATTTCGGTGCGGCGGGTGTGCCGACGAGGTTGGGGCGCGCGGAAAATTTCATCGCGCCGGGGCCGAGCTTGGAGGGCGTGGTGCTCCAGTAGCGAATCTGGAGCGGGCTGTCGGGGCGCTTGCTGCCGGTCGCGCGCAGGAGGCGGAATTTGTAATTCGGCGAGAGCAGTATCTTGAGGCCAGTAAAACCCTTGGTGACGAAATTACCGGTGGCGACACGGTGGAAGTCCTTCATAAGCGGGACGTAATCATTCACGTCTTTAACAAAGAAGATCGGATGATCGATCATGATGAAGTCCTGGGTCGGCGCGGCTGGCTCGGTTTCGAGGACCTTCCCGCCTTCGACGCCAAGCAACTTGATCGCCATGCCGTGCGCATCCGGTTGGTTGTCGTTCTGACCCCGGCCATTCGAAAACCGAATCAGGGCTTGAAAGGTCTGCGGCTGGCTGAACACTCCGTGGCGGAGGTTTGCGGGGAGGTTGGGCTCAACGATGAACTGCGCCCGGACCAGGCCATGCTGCTTCGGATGTTGGCCACGCGGGACCGGTGCGTGTTTGCGATCGGCTTTTTCCTGAACATCGCGGTGGAGGGCGACAAGCTGATTGATTTGCGCCTCCTCGCCGTCGGGGATGTATTCCTCACCGAGAGCAATGCGGCCCGGTTGATGGTTCATGGAATGATTGGTTCTTGCACATCCGGCGAGCAGGACGAGCATAAGGCTGAGGGCGATCCATTGGCCCAGCAGGTTCAGACGTTTTGACTCTTCCATAACGTCTTGGTTTGAAATCAGGTTGGTCCTGGCACCCGGTGTCAGGTGTCATGTTTCAACACAAACGGCGACGATTGTCCCCACTTACCGGTGAACACAAACTTACCCAACGGCTTTCGTTGCCGGGGGGTCAGGTCGCGCTCTCTCAAGGCATCTGGCAGTATTGCCGGATCGGCTTGGTATCCGATGGCCAAGGCGGTCCACGCCTCGAAATGCTCCGGGATCTGGAAAACCTCGCGCGCTTTGTCGGGGAGGATGCCGATCATCTGATGCACTGCGAGACCTCGCGCCGTTGCCTCCACCACCAGATTCCCGGCGGCCAAGCCCAGGTCATGAACGGCAGCACGATTGTCCTGTTTGTTTTTGGCAAATTGCAAACTCACCACCCCCAAGACAAGCACTGGCGCGGTCTTGGCCCATGCCTGGTTTGCCTCCACGAGACAGCCGAGAAGTCGTGCGAACTCTGGGGCGTTCTCTCTGGTCGCAACCAGGTAGTTCCAAGGCTGTTCGTTATAGGACGACGCGGCCCAGCGAGCCGCCTCAAACAACGATCGGAGGTCAGCCTCCGACACCGAACGATCTCCGAAGCCATAGGGACTCCACCGTTCCGCGAGAACCTGCATGATGGGCCAATCGGTTGCTGCTTTCTTGATATTCATAATTGATTACTTTTTCTTCCGGCCAGAGCCGCTCTTTTTGCCGCCGCCGCTGAGTTTGTTGACAGTGGCCCACGCCCGCGCTTCCGCAGTTTTCGGGCTGAGCCCCTTTTTCTCGTAGCCAGCTTCGATGTGTCCCGCCTGCCGCTTCTGTTTGTCCGTGTAGCTGGATTTATCGCCTTGAGGCATAGCTGCTCCTTATTTGGTTTCGACCGGTTTTCGGTCCGCAGCCTTCGCCGGGAGAGGCACGTTAATGCCCAGCGCAGAGCTTAAATCAATTTCGTGCTCCTGCTCCTGCACGATAATTGCGCGCAAGGTCTCGCTTAATGCAAATTCCCCCATCGCCTCGGCTTGGCGGATGCGCTCGCGATAACGCCCCACCGTTTCCCGTTCGTTCTCCAAATCGGCGCGCAGCATTTCAACCGGGTCACGTGAGGTCTTCACCGGTTTGGGCAGCACGGCCGGCATGCCGCCCAGATAATCAATCTGTTTGGCAATTTTGATGGCATGCGCCAGCTCTTCCCCGGCATGCGCTTCCAATTCCCGCGCGATGTCGGTGTATGCGGCACCCTTCAGCACCTGGCTGTACACGGTGTAGGCAATGATCGCCTGGTATTCCCCCGCCAGATCCTCGTTCAGCAGTTGGATCATTTGTTCGCGGGTGATGTTCAATCCGGTAGTTGGGTTTTCTTTAGTCATAAATAGTTGCAGGTTTAGAAATGTTTGGCTACTTCCGCCCAGTTCACCACGTTCCACCAGGCCTTTAAATAATCGGCGCGCTTGTTCTGATATTTCAAATAATAGGCGTGCTCCCAAACGTCCACGCCGAGCACCGGCTTGCCTTCGCAACCGGCAATGGCTTTGCCCATGAGTGGGTTGTCCTGATTTGCCGTGGAAACGATTTCGAGCTTGCCGCCGTTCGCGACGAGCCAGGCCCAGCCGCTGCCAAACCGTCCGAGGCCCGCAGCCTCAAACTTTGCCTGAAAATCGGCAAAGGAGCCGAACGCGGATTGGATGGCGTCGCCAAGCTTGCCGGAAGGTGCGCCGCCAGCCTTGGGTGCCATGAGTTTCCAGAAGAACGAATGGTTCCAATGCCCACCACCGTTATTGCGCACCGGCCCGCGGATATTGTCGGGCACAGAGGCGAGGTCGCCGATCAACAGGTCGAGCGATTTGGCTTCCAGCGCGGCGTGGCCGGCAATGGCCTTGTTGAGATTGTCCACGTACGCCTTGTGATGGCGGTCGTGATGGATTTCCATGGTTACCGCGTCAAGATGCGGTTCCAAGGCTTCCTTGGGATAAGGTAGAAGGGGTAGTTCGTGTGCCATAATGGTCAATGCTTTCGTTTATTAACTTTTCAAGAACCGACTGGTTTGCGTTCTGGTGTTTATCATCAGATAACACACCATACACGCCAGTTGGATCGTTAACAATGGGGTGTTCACCCTATAGCCAGTCACAAGCCCGTCTCCCAGTAATCGAGGATAATTACTACGGCTTGAGAGTTCAGGTTTCCTTTGCTCTCCCTTCCCAAGGTGGATCAATCAAAACTAAATTCGTCGTGGTAATTCATTGCTTCGTTTTTCCCCCGTCAATCCGTTTCAGTTCGACTTTTCCAGCAAGAGCATCGAAATGCGCCAAGTGGCCCGCTTCGGTGACTGGTCCCTGAAGCGTATTACCCTGACCTTGGGCCGACCAACTCCCCGCAGCGAGGCCGGTCACGGTCACTTTCATCGGGTGATTGCCGGGGAGATCGAGCGTGATCGCTCCCTCCAGCAGGCCGTCCCCCTTCGGGAAAAGCACCGCATGATCCGCAATCTGAAACCCGATGCAATCAGCCGTTTCCAGGGACGTCACCGGCAAGGGGCGGGAAGCCGGTTGGTTGTCGTGGACCTGCATGACCACCAGGAACCGATCCTGTTTTTGCGGAAGCGTCGGGGACAACTCCAGCCGCCAGCCAGCGCCTTCGTCATCGCTGCCACTGGACTGGGAAATCGGATAGTTCTTCCCGTCAGCCAGATACTGGGCTCCGGGACCGCCCAGCATCTTAAGCGCATAGTTTCCCTTTGCCGGCAGCAGCACGGAAGCATCCATGCGTCCGCCCCACAGGCTGGGCACCGCAAAACCATCCGGTTCAACGCTGGGTTTTTCCAGCGCATGCAGCAACCAGCTTTTGGCAAACGACGGATTGGCGGAGCGGACGCGGTCGTAAACCGCGAGCACGGCCGGATGATCCTTTTGGCCGAGGTTCAGGAACAGGAAGGACCGCGTGAAATTCTCGACCTTGGGCCCGTAGCTCTGAATCTTGCCGCAGAGATGGCTGTAGATCGGCCGGGCCGGGTCAGGGCCAATCTGATGAGCCAGGACCTCGCCAGCCTGATAGCCTTGCTTCAAGAGTTCGTCGAGCGTGACGGGTTCCCGTCCGTCTTGCGGCCAGCGCTGTCCCCCGTCATTCGCCACCGGTGTCTTTATCCAGATGAACTGCTCCTGCGGATCCTTCACCGTCACGGTGTTGTGGGCAACGCTCCGTTGATAATAATTCGCCCAATGCGCACTACCGTAGCCGGCATAGGCACCCGAATCTACCGCCAACATACCCTTGTACCAAATTTGAAAGTGGCCGGCATCCAAGTGCTGGTGGTTGCCAAACATCCACGGCGCAATCTTCATCATTGCCACTACAGTTGGGGACTCTTTGCCTTCCTGCCATCCCGTGCGCGCCAGCATTACTCCCGAAGGATCCTTGAAGTACCGGCTCAGCGGTAGCGTCTCAAGCGGCTGGGTCGGGAGCTGTGGTTGTGCGAACAGAAAATAGGGAAGCGTATCGGTAAGGTCATCCTTCATGGTAATATGCTTCTGGAGCATCCCCGCGATGACCGGATCGTGGGATAGGAATACGCTCAGCAGCTCGCCGTTCACATCCGCTGTGGGGTGACTGCCCCACTTCTTCGGAATCGCGGAGCCATCGCCATCGGCCATCTGTATGTGATCCGGGCGCAGCGAATAATAGGTGCCATAAAGGAGCTGCTCCTGGCCCTCGGCAAAGACGCGCGCGCCGGCCATGCGTTGGAAGATACAGGCGCACCATAGCTCCCACTTGGCGCGGACATGTCCGTACGAACTGCCCTGATGGTGCCAATGGGATGGATAGAAGTAGTTCCGCGCCGGAATATGTTCCTCAAAGAGCCGTTTGGCCGTGAGCTGGTAGATTTCGGGATCTTCATCGTACACCGCGATGCCGGCCGCGGTCAGGTCGCGAAAAATGTTTGCTTCACCGCCATGCCCCACCACGGCACCGGCCCGCACCGGTGGGAACCCCACCTCCAGCATCGCAGCAATGCGGCGGATATGCGCAATGATGGAGGCTTTTTGCGGGGAGCTTAACAGCGGATAACACCAATCATAGACAATCGCGGCGGTGGTGATCGTCGCGCCTTTACCCCGCGTAATATCCATGGCCTCCTTTTTGTTGGGGAAGGTAACTGTGGCGAGAACTGTTTCGAGCAACTGGATCGCCCGTTTGCCCATGGCTTCATTCTGTTCGACCACATAGCGCAGGGCGCAGAATTCAATCAGATCGTGGAGCCGGGGATCATAATTCTGGGTCTTGCTTGGGGCGAGGCCCCGGCTGCTGCGTCCCCATTCCATCCAATTCCGGGGGGCTGAGTCAAACCGCTCGGGCACCGGCAGTTCGCCGTTCCAGCCCGATTCGCTGAGCGCCCTCACCCGTTTAGCAAAACGCGTAAAGGCCGGTTCCCCGAGCCGCCGCCGCATCTCGGGCAGATCGGTGGACCGCAACAGCAACCGGGGATGTCCCGCCGGCGGCAGGATCGGTGGAACGAACGCCTGCCCGGCCTCTAGCGGCCGTGGACTGCCTTGCGCTGATTTCTTCGGCCCGCCTTCAGCCGCCAGACAAACGTGGACCGCCAGCAACGCGACTAGCGTGCCAATCGCCGGAAAACTGAACTGACTTGTGTTAGGTGACATGGAGAAAAATCGTAAGCCATAACCATTGCCACCAGCAAGAATTGAATTGGTTGCTTGATGGCGGCGGCTGCGCCAACGCCGGCAGACCCAGAAGAACGAGCTGGAGGCTGAGCAGAAGAGCTTTCGCGGAGCGCTTCCAAAAGCTGGAACGGAACGGACACCGCTTTTTGGCGCGCTTCATGCCTGCACAGGTCGTGCTGCGGCAGGGCATTGCTTTGGGCTCACCATTCATGAGGGCTAACTTTCCCTCACCCCGGTTGGGGAATCAAGGGGGATTTTATGCCGGGTCAGTTCGAGGGGTGAACTGTGGTGGACTGGAAAATCGCGCGCGCTTCAACACCACCGCCTTGGGGTGCTAGCCGCGTTTCGTGTTTCCAAATGGAACGGTGCAACTTGGATTACCGGCGACGGCGGAAAACGAACACTGCCGCACCACCCAAACCGAGAAATGCAAAGGTCCCGGGTTCAGGGACGGATGTTCCGTCGGTGCCATAAATGCGCAGGGCAACACTTTGATTCTGTTGGCCCAGTGATCGAAGCGTGGAGGTAAAGTTACCGTTGGTTTCCGAGGCGGCGTTGCGGTAATAGCCGTTGAAAACCTGTGAGCCAACCGTTGGCAGCATGCCGTACGAGATAAGCGAGGTGAGGCTGTTGACGTTATTGTACGTTACGCCATCGGTGGTGCCTTGATAGTTAAAGGTGATCCCGATGGTCGTACTCGTGAGCTCGATTGGGGTGCCGAGGGTGTATCCGGGAGCGGAACCTACCGGTGTGCCTTCAAATGGATAGTAGAATCCCGAGTTATAAGTGCCGGCAGACGTGAAGCTGTAGCTGCCCAACAGCGTGCCGAACGCCGGCGTGGTGCTATTGACCGTACCAGTATTGACAGTTCCCCAGACAAACAGGTTGAGCTTTAGCCCCGTGTAGCTGGTGCCCGAGAGGTTGACGGGGTAGAGGTCAAAACCGGTGATCGTCGTCGTTCCCGCAGCCACGGTGTAGGCGTCGCCCATGAATGTGTTGGGCGTGGAGCCGGTGGAACTCACATGCGCGTTGGTGTTTCCCCCTTGAAGATTCGACATGTTGTCGAATACCACCCCGGCCCTGACACTCGTGGCTGAAAGTAATACCGCCAGTGCCGCCGCCGTTCGCAACCAGCTCCCGCCAACCGTCAATGTATTCAATAAATGTTTCATAGGGACATCTTCATCTTAAGTTAACCGCTCACCGAGCCATGCAAAGTAATCGTTTCTTAACGGCGCGCAAATTTATTTGTTAAGGGAAATTTATGATGATGATAAGAATATGTATTTGGCGCGGTGTGGTGCTTATGGTTGCCAGCGGGCAAAATGTTCTCGGAATAGTTCCGTTCCGGCGCCGGCCCCAATTCCGGCTAGCAGCGACCGCTGGCAAATCCGCTTGGGGCAGCAGCTTCCCTTTATGGCGCTTTCACTGCTCCGTAGGCAAAGCCTGAGCCCGCGAAACCCATATAGACCTTGCCGAAGACTTCTTTGTCGCCATCCATGGCATCCACGTAGTCAAAGATGCCGAGGGGATAGTTGCCGACTTTGTCCCAAGTGGCGCCCGCATCGGTGGAGCGATAAATCCCCGTTTGGTTGCCCGCAATGCCCGCCACAAAAACGGTCGGGTATCCGCCGTCCTTTTCCGGCTTGCCCAAGCCGACATTAAAGGCCTGTTTGATGCCGGGTGCCTGGGTCCAGGTGGCGCCGCCGGTGGTGGAATGCCATACGCCGCCCACCGTTCCTTCGGCAAACCAGAGGTCCCGGGCATGTCCGGGGGTGGATTTCAAAATGGAGTTCCACCGCTGAGGAACCGGGTTGCCGGCCTTGACGAAATTGGCGCCCCCATTGGTCGAGCAATAAACCCCATCCTCCGGACGATAGCAGTAAAAGGTGTCGGGCAACACGCGGTCGGCGCACAGGGGCTTATGGGGGCTGGCATACGACCAGAATCCCGTGTTGGTCGGTCCGCCGAAGGAGGACTGCTGCCAGGTCGCCCCTTTGTCCGTTGTATAATAAGGCAGCTTCTTCATCGCCGGAGCCCATACGATGTTGTCGGTGCGGTTGGCGGATACCGCGATGACCCCGAACTCCAATTCTGCGGGAGCCGAGCCGTGGTTCACGGCCGGGAATCGGGTCCAGGTCTGTCCGCCATCGGTTGAATACCCGGTGGAATTCGGATGAGGTGAGATACCCAGGTGGTTCCGGAACACGCCGACGATGAATTTCGGATCCGCCGGACACCAGTCGAGCGCCCAGCACGACATGAAGTAGGGTTGGGAACGCTGGGCGGTATAGGAATCCACGCCGCTGAAATAAAACGCGCCCAGGTCCCACATCGCGGCCACGGGCTTGCCGCCGGGCGGGGCGATCACGTCGTTGCCGCACATTTCCTCGATGCCTTCGCTGGCGGCCTGCCATTCGATATTGGGCGTGGTCAGGTCCTTGGTCCACCAAACGCCAAAGCCTTCCGCGAACCAGAGCTTGCCGCGTTCGAACGGATCAAAGGCGAGCGCGCCCGCGCTGAGGAAATAATTCCCGGTCTGCTTGCCGAGCCACTGGACATTGCGGCTGTTGAGATGAAACATGTGGACGGTCCAGGTGGCGCCTTGATCGGTGGAGTTCCAGCATCTGCCGCCGTTGCGCATGACGACGATATGCCTGGCGTCGGCCGGATCAACCGCCAGTTCCCAATACGCCTGGTCGCCGCCCTTCGCGTCGGTCGGCGTAATGTTGGTCCACACACCATCCGGCGAACATTTCCAGACGGAGCCGGCGAATTCCTTTTTCTTCGCCTTATCCTGGTCCTTGGTGAAGGCGACGTAATACGTGCTGTCCGGCCCGATGGCCGCATCGTGGGGCATCCCGGTCAGGCCGGGACCGGAATTCGCGATCTGCGTCCAGGTGGCGCCGGCGTCCGAAGTCTTGAACACGCCCCCCTCGTTGACGGTGACGTAAATCACCTTCGTCCTCACGCCGTTCGTTTTTGACGCAAGCACGCCCGCGGCTTTGTCGAAGTGGACCGTGTTGACGCCATGCGGGGCCGTTCCCGCTGGCAAGCCCGCCACCTTCGTCCAGGCGGCCCCGCCATTCTGGGTGGTCCACAGGCCGTCCGCGATGGAGCCAAAGTAAACCACGTCGCTGTTGTTGGGATCAACGCACAGGCGCTCGCCCTCCTGCCGCCCCTTGCCGTTGGGCTCCATCTTGACTTGGTTCGTCTTGAAATTCGTTGCGATCCAAGTATCGCCGCGATTGGTGCTCCTGAAGATCTGCCCGATGGCCTCTCCATAAGGCTGGCCCGCGAACGCCATGTAGGCCACCTCCGGGTCCTTGGGGGCGCTGACGATGCTGTCAACCCCCGCATACTTGGCATACCCCACCGAATCCGCAGGCATGCTGGCGGACGTGACCAGTTGCTTCCAGGTGGAGGTGGTGGGATTCCAGCGATAAGCGCCCGAGACATCGGCGCGGACATAGATGAGCCCCTTTTCGGTAGGGCTGATGTTCATGCCCACCACCCATCCGCCGCCGCCAATCTTCATCGGCTTCCAGGCGTAATGCCCGCTCAAATCTGCGGCCTTCGCATTAAGACCAGCCGCCAGGCAAATTCCGGCAACGAACAGCGCCATCCAAAGTGATCTGTCCTTATTACTGGGGAAACTACGTTTACTAGTCATGGGGGCGAACTTTCCCTTACCCCGGTTGGGGAATCAAGGGGGATTTTCTGCCGGGCCACGTGGCGCAGGTTTCCAAACCTGCTGTATCGCCGACTTCCCAGTCGGCAGACCGTGGGGAATCGCTAACGCTGGGGATAGCATGAAGGTTTGCGGATTGGAAATCCGCGATACAGCAGACTTGGAAGTCTGCGCTACGGGGGGTGCCTGTCCACCGGAGTTTCTTTCGTCCCATCCGAGATGCGTTCGCCAACTCCAACGGAGTTGTGGCCTCCAGCCCAGCAGCGAGGCACGAGCACCCTGGGTCAGGCGGTTCATTAAATCCCCAACCCTGAAGGGGTTGCGGCCATGCCCGGCGGCGGGATCGCAGACCCAATGCCCCCCAAAGTGATCGCCAGAGGGGCAAAAGTGACCGTTTTGGCCTTTTCCACGATCATTTTTGTGGTTTCCATGGCCAGTTCCGGATTTTTCATGGTCAGTTCGGCGGCTTCATAGGGCTCTTGCATGGGTTGCCCGTGATCGAATGTGGCCGTTTTTATGCCGAATTGATCGGGAATTGAAATCATCGCACCCCCCTGCCGCCGGATTGGTTAAGCTGCGGTTAGGGGGTGCGTTGTTTTTGGGCCGCGATGCCGGGGAAGGTGCCTGCGCTGAATCTGGTTGGGGAGTTAAGGGGGAACGTCCAGAGCTCAGCGACCCGGCCCACGAGGGCGTGCGATTGCAACCACGACGCCCCAACCGGGTTCGCTGCAGCACATGGTTGGGCGACTTTAGTTGAGCGTGTTGAGTGGTCATGGCCGAGCGAGTGCGGATGTCAATGAGCATCGAATGTGAGTTGATGCTTTGATTTTGCGCATGGCAGTGAACTCCACAGCGGGTCAGGGTTTAGGTGCAGCTCCTTGTTCGGCTTTTTGGCTAGTTGGGTCGGCCGCAGTTTTGTGCGGAACCTCCCAAATTTGGCTAGCACACCAGTTGGGAGCGCCTTCAGGCGTGCCGATCACGAAGTAGGGCAGTCTTCCTTCGGCGTGCCAGACGGTTCGAAAGGGTCTTACACTTTCGCCCGTTGGCAAACCGTCTTTAGCGAGGGTGCCTCCTCCCGGTGCTGTCCAAGCGCCAACCGTGACTATAAAATTGTCCCACCATGCCTCTTTCACCTTGATCGCTTTCACAGTCGTCTTGGTCTTGGAATCGCGACAGCCGTTGTCGATTTCCTCTTCAGGATAAACGGTCGCGTCCCAATACCACCGCCATCGGAATCGTGAATTCTCATCTTCACCAATAGTGCCCCATACCTGAATGCGATAGCTCTTTCCATTCTGGTTGAATCGCAAATATGGCTGTCCACGACTGCCACACCGCGCATAGGTGCCATTAGCGATCAAATCCTGCGTCGGACTTCCCTCAGGGGTGAAGAGAATCTTGCTCGATTGGACAGCGTGTTCGCTCCTCGCCTTTGTGATTTCGTTGTAGTTGATGTACTTATCCAACCAAAGCCAGGGTTCAGCACCCGGATTCTCGCAGTAACGAAACTGCTCAATGTCATATTGACCGGGTGCTTGCCCTGGTTTGTCCGTAAACCACAGGCGAAACGTCGTGTCGTCGACCTTGGTATTGGTAATCGTCATCACGCGTTGTGTTCGGTCTGCAGCTCTGACGAGGCGCCACCCGCGCTGAGAGGCGTTGATCGGCCAGTATGAATCAAGCTGCCTTGTTGGATTGACCTTGGGTATCGCCGGGCGAGGTGGTTCTTCTGCCTCCCTCAATCCATCGACAGACCACCCACAGACCGTGGTGCCGAGAACGCAGCACCAGAGACTCATCCGACGGAAGATGCTTGTGGCGAGAGAAACAGGGGAAGGAATGTTTTTGTTCATGGAAAGGGCGAGCAATCCCTTAACAATAATATTGAACGCCCTTTTCGTTCGTGGTTACGAGTGGCGGTTTATTCATGGTGGTTGGGATGCTGAATAGGGAAATTGGGATTGTCAATGGCGTATTGACTTTGATGTGGAAGGTCTTGCAGGGCGACCGATTTTTTGGGTGCTCCGAATAGTGGAAGCATGGCAAGTGCGGTCGTTCTTGAATCGCGGGGCGCGGATGGTTAAAACTTCCGGCATGAGATTTGTCATTGCAGCGTTTTGCGTGGTGACGGCGGGCCTCGGAGCCAGTGGAGTTCCAGGCGCGGAGCCGGTTCCACCCATTGTTTTTGGCGGGCCGGAGGCGTTGGGCAAAGTCACGCCGCATTCGGCCAAGGCGCAATTTGCGGAGCGGGCGATGCGCGTGGAGTTCGGGAAAAGCGATTATCCCAACGTGACGTTCGCGGCGGGCAAGGCGTATGCGGCGGCTGATTGCGGCAACGTCGGCGCGATTGTGTTTGACGTGCGGAATCCCGGCACGACGCCGATTGACGTGCATGTGCGCGGCGACGCCACGGGCAATGGCGAGAAGTTCGTGCGGCAGGGGCACCTGGTGGTGGAGCCCGGCGAGCGGGTGGCGCTGGTATGGGGCGCGCAGCCCGCGCCCGAGGGGATGAAGGCCGGTCCGCCGGTGGAGACGCCGCCCGGCGCCCGCCAGATGAAGGTTTCCGGCAACTGGCCGGCGCAGGGGCCGTTGACGGCCTTTCAGATCTTCATGAACCAGCCCGAGCGGCCGGTGGTTTTGGAAGTCCATTCGATCCAGTTCCTTCCCAAGGCGGAGTTGACCGGCATTGTGGATCGCTACGGGCAGTACACGCGCGCCCAGTGGCCGGGGAAGGTGGGCAAAGACGAGGACCTGGCGCGCGTCCGCGCCGAGGAGGAAGCCTGGTTGCAGGCGCATCCGGCGCCGGGCGATCGCGATGAATACGGCGGCTGGCAGACCGGCCCGCAGCTCAAGGCCACCGGGTTCTTCCGCGTCGAGCGCGTGGAGGGACGCTGGTGGTTGGTGACGCCCAAGGGCCGGCTGTTCTGGAGCGTGGGGCCGACGTGCGTGCGGCCGGATTCCAGCGGGCCGGTTCGCGGGCGGGAAACGATGTTCACCTGGCTCCCCGAGGGCGCAGCCAAGCGGAACTCGGCGGATTTCTATCAAGTCAACCTCGCCAGGAAATACGGCGAATCATGGAATGACCTTTGGGTCAAGCAGACGGCCGCGCGCCTGCCGGCCTGGGGATTCAACACCATCGCCAACTGGAGCCATGAATCCGCGTACGCGCCTCATCGCGTGCCGTTCACCGCCACGGTGAGCCTCGGCGGGTTGCCGGCGATCGGCGTCCGGCCCGCGCCGGGCAAGCCCGATAATCGGCTGCACGATTACTTTGATGAGTCGTTCCCGCGCAAGGCGGACGACGCCATCGCCAAACAGGCGGACAAATGGCGCGACGATCCCTGGTGCATCGGATTCTTTGTGGACAACGAAATTCACTGGGACGCCTGGACGGCCGGCGGCAACGAGGGGGTCGCGGCCCGCGCGGTGTTAGCTTCGCCGCCGACGGTGGCGGCCCGGCAGGCGCTGGTGAAGTTGCTGCGCGCCAAATACGGCACCGTGGGCGCGATGGCCAAGGCCTGGGGCATCACGTTGACCGACTGGGATCAACCGGTCACCCTGACCGCCAAACAGCTTAACGACGCGGCCCGGGCGGATTGCTCGGCGTTTCTCGCGGCCATGGCGGAGCGGTATTTCTCGGTCATCAGCGCGGCCATGAAGAAGCACGCGCCCGACCGCCTCTACCTGGGCTGCCGCTTTGCCCAGCGGCCCCAGGAAGTCGTCAATGTCTCCGTCAAATACTGCGACGTGGTCAGCTTCAACATCTACAACGACACGATTGACCCGAAGAACTGGGCCTATCTGAACGAGCTGGGCAAGCCGGTGATCATCGGGGAATTCCACTTCGGGGCCACGGACCGCGGCATGTTTCACACCGGCCTGCGGCCCACCGGCAGCCAGGCCGAGCGCGCCGCCGCGTACGCCGCTTACGTCCGGAGCGCCTGCGCGATGCCGGCGCTGGTGGGCTGCCACTGGTTCCAGTACGTGGACCAGCCGCTGACCGGGCGCTTCGACGGCGAGAACTACAACATCGGGCTGGTGACGGTCACCGACGCCCCCTACCCGGAACTGCGCGCATCGGCGCGAGACGTGAATGCCGAAGTGTACCGCCTGCACAGCGCGGCAACAGCCGGAAAGTGATGGGGCAAACGGTGGATGCAGCCAGCCCGGCCCTTCCTTTGGGAACTGAAACTGATAGATGGTTTTTGGGCACGGTCCATGCCTTCACTGGTTGCGTTGCGGTAGAGAAGCATTGCTTTTCAATCCCAACACGAGGACATCACATCAGACTGCCAGGGCAGGGGCAAGCGCCCATGCATAGATGTTTTGGAACTGGTTGGCATTGCGACAAGCTGACTCTGGCAAAGGCAGGACGTAAAACGAACCAGGCTACGGTTTGACGCCTGCACCTTCTGCACTGGACATATCGGTTTCGCAGAGGCATGTCCTATCGTTCTGGTCCAAAGAATTGCACGACCGCCGCGTTTTCCCCGCCCACCCGCATTCTTACGCTACGCCACAACAAGGGCTTGTATTTCGTAACCGGGAGACCTTCAGTCAGAATCTCTCGGACCGACTTGTTTCTCGCGTGGATCGTGATCCTTGTCTCGCAGTCCTCAAAACCACCCTGCCTGCCGTCGGGATATCCACCCTGAATACCCTTTACGAGCTTGGCTAGCGATCGCAGAAGGCCCACACTATCGATTGCTTTTCCGCCCTTGCCATCCGAGACCACAAACCCCTCAAGGTATCCGGAATAGTCTAAGGAAACGACGGCGTTTAAGGGGTACGTGCTGTCCGAGTAGAGGTCATTTTGCACCACATGAAAGGTTCGCGGATGGTTGCCGCTTTGGAGAATAGTGAAATCTTTCAGTTCACGATGGAGTGTGGTTAGTACGGAATCGAGAGACTCCGAGTTCCCGAGGGTGAAGATGTTGTCCCCAAGAGCTGGGGCCTTGCCATCGGCGAACGAGTACTCCAACGTGAAGTGACACCCAAACCTTTTGCCTGCGGCGGTCAAGAACCCCTCGCAGTTCCACGCCGAAGGTGGCTCAGGGGGATTCGTATCTGGGCGCCGGTTTCGGGGGAAGGCGCAACTGCTCAGTAACGCAGTGAGGAGAAGCGCCGTAAGGTTACGGCACCAAGGGAACCCGTGAGGGTGACTTTCGGCAGGCGTTCCAGATAGGGACGGACTGATAAGAAATTGCTTTGAAGTACTATTCACGCCTTCATTGGGCGCGCCGCAGTAAAGGAGCATTGCTTTTGGCTCACGATGCATGTGGCTGACCCTACGCCCACAACAGTTGGGGAATCAAGCGGGATTTCTTGCTGGGACAGCGGTGGACTGGAATAAACCAGCAAACTGACCGCGATGCGGTTAAACGGGATTTCTTATCTAATTGGCGGTCGCAACCGACGCCTCAACTTTCCAGGGGCTTGCGAACAATGAAATACGTATTGGACGAATACGCTCTTATCATCGTACTCAAAGTAGATCGCGTACGGAAACCGATGAACTAATATTCGGCGAAAGGTATCAAAACGGATGGAATAATGAAGCGGATGCTCAGCGATCAGGGTGTAAGCTTGCTCCAGGCAATCCAGAAAATCCTCTCCTAACCCCGGGGCTTCTCCTTCGTACCACTCATAGGCGTCGGCGATGTCAATCACCGCCTCTGGCACCAAAATAATGGCTCTACGCACTGAGGGATTGGATTTTCTTTTTCGCGTGCTGCCACAGTATCCCCGAAGTTGGATTTGCCATGAAACGGGCCTTGCGGGCACGCAACTCCGCGACCACAGCGGGAGAATCCGCCAAGCAGTTTGGATCTTCCGCGATTGAGTTCCATAAATCTTCAACCAACCGCAATCGTTCAGCGACCGGCAAAGATCGTAATTCGTCTATCGCAATCATAGAACAACCCTAATTCAATGGGCAGGAACGCGCAAGCGGGCGTTTTGAGAAACTGTTAGACTTTGCTTTTGGGCACGGTTCACGCGTGCGCACTCCAACGCCACGACCTTGAGGTAATGTTCATGCCTTCACTGGCCGTGATGCAGTAACCGCCAGTGCCAACCGATCGGCTCTGTCGCGTTTGGGAAAGATTTTCCTCAGTTCAACTTCTTCTGATAGAGGCGGACGTAGTCCACGACCAGGGTATCTTCGGGGGGCAGGAAGTTCTCCCATTGGCTTGTGGGCCCGCACCAAGGGGCGGCTTCGACGCTGATCTTGATGAACGCCGGTTTGCGGCAGGTGCCCTGTGATTTGGCCAGCGGGGCGCCGTCCTTGCCCTTCGCGGCGCCCAGCCCCAGGGCGTCGGTTTCCATGATCGCGACGCCGTCAATATAATAGACATACTTGGTCTCGTCCCAGTAAAGGCCGTAGGTGTGGAATTGCCCGTCCAACAATTCGAGGTGCGGGCCGGTTTCTTTGCCCCCGGCGTTGTGGGTCTTGCCATAGCCGCCCCAGTGCAGGTTGTGGGACATCCGGCCCAGGTTCCATTGGTTGAACGTCTCGAAGATGTCCACCTCGGTGCCCAGACGGGTATCGGTGGTGCGGCCCGCGACGACGTCGCCCGCCAAAAGCCAGAAGCCCGTCCAGTAATCGCTGCGGACGTGTTTCGGGAGGCGGAGGCGCGTTTCGCGGTAGCATCCGAAGGGCAGAGTAATGACGAGCCCTTCGCTGCCCTCAGCGGTCAGCAGCAGCCGCAGGGTGTCCCCCCGGAACAGGAAGGCGTCCGCGCTTTTCGCCTTGGGAAAAAGCTTGGCCGGGCTCTCGTTCACCGACCACGCAACCTTGCCGCCGAAGCCGTCCGGCGCGACATCGAAGTGGTGCGAAATCTTATACGCGCCTTCCGGGGCGTTGGCGCTTTTGAGGATAAGCTGCCCGCCGGCCTTCGCCTCCAAGGTCATTTTCACGCCGCCCCGGTAAGTGAGGTAAGCGACTTGGTTGGACACCGCCACCTCGACCGGCCCGCTCGGATTGACCCCTCTTCAGGAAAAAGTACTCCAAAAGTAGCCCAAAATTACACCAGTGGGGGCGGTGTAATGGTGTAGTTTTATGGGAGACCTGGTTCATAAGCCATTGCAAGGTAATCGGTTGATTCGTTTGCGCCGACTCACGTCGGCGAGTACGCCGAAGCAGGTGGTGCAGTTTTGGGAATTGTGATGAAATTGTGATAAACAGATTTTTTATCACAAAATGTGATGTTTTTGTGATGAAATGATTTTTTATCACATTTCTTTGACCGACTTTTGCAGGAAAATGAACCGGCATAAAAATGGGAAGCCGGACATGGCAGAAAAATTTACTGGCAAAAAAATTATGACCGGAAGGTGCCAAGACCGAAGACCGGAGCCCGCGAATCACGCCAATCCACGCGAATGGTTGCCGCCAGTTCGGAGTTCGAAATTCGGGTCTCGAATATCTATTCATATTCATGTCATTCATGGGCGACACGGTAGCAGGGATTGGTTGTGGGTGGTTTCCTCCCAGAGGAGAATAATTCAAATGCGGAACTCTCGATTTCGGATTTCGGATTGCGGAATGCGGAATGCGGAATGCGGAATGCGGAGTGCGGAGTGCGGACTGCGGAATGAAATATGTTCAGGCAGAAAAATCACCGCCAGAAAATAGAAGCTGGGAGTTTGGAGTTAGAATGCCAGGTAGAATGACAAAAACGGGCGACTGGGAGGTGCCAATGGGACAGATAGGACGAATAGGATGCATGGGCACCCACGCATTAGAACGTCCCAAGGCATCGGTGACGTTGGTCAACACTTGGCTATTCGGTCGGGGCTTAAACTGGAATGGTTATCATGGTTCCCATTTTTTAGTTCCTGGCGGTCGAACTTTCAAGTCATTGTTCGAGTTTGACCCTTTTTTTCTTTCTAGGCGAACCTCTTTTCTTTTTAATTGTAGTAGAAAACCACCTTCAGGGAGCGCACTTGGGAACCCATGCTGGCACGGGCAGCGGCAGGCCATGGCCGATAAGGTGCGCCGTTGCGAACCGCCCGGAGGTAGAACTGTCCCAGCGTCTCGTTAAGCGTATTGCTGATGATTTTCAACGAAGTGACGCTGCCAATTTCGTCCAGATCGCACTGAATCATCACCTTTCCCGGCGGGAGCTGGACAAAAAGGTCTGGGTTGTTCTTCTCAGCTTCTTTATGGACAGCTTCCATCATCGCGTGAATAAGCAAAGAGTCATAAGCAGCAAAGTCGCGCTCGCCCTTTGATGATTCGATGCCTACGCTCAAATTGCCCTTGGCATAGACCTGCGGTTTTAAGATGTCAGCGACGTTGTCGGCTGGCATCTCTCGGTTTACCGAAAAATCCCAAGTGTCATAGACAGATTGATTGATGATCAATTTTAATTTGTAATCACCGCTCTTGCGGATAGGCAGTTTAAACACTGCCGCTTTGCCGGCCAGCGAACTGCCAGTCATGTTTCCAAGAACCGTGCCGCTGGAAGCTTCGACTAATTCGAGGATGAATGCTTGTGGGCGGTTGAATCCTCCGGCCCAATAGCCGTAACCCACGACTACTGCGGCCGGTGTCTGGTTTGGCCCGAAAATTTTGCAACTGACGTAACCAGAGCCGGGCATATCCAGATGGTGTCCCTCGACCGCCACGGTAGTATAAACGCCGCGGTCCTTGACAAAAGTTATGTTGTTGGCAGCGCAACCGGCCAGACAGAGAATGCTTCCGAAGGAAAGTAGCGCAACATAGAATAATTTTCTAATTTCCAAAAAAGGGGGCCAACTATAATAACGGCATATTTTCATCTGATTTTTCCTTTCGTTTTCTTTGTTGCAGTCGCGTCGTGGCACTTTTCAAACTGCCCAAGTGCAACCGGGCGGCTATCGCTTTGATCGTCAATGTCGTTTCCCGCCGCAACCGGGCCGCCACCGCCACCTTTTCCGGATCACTCTTGGTCCGTGGTTGCAAAGCATGCACTTGGAAATCCGCCTTTTGACAGGCATCCGCAAGGGTTTTGAGGAAATCCTGACGGTCCACCTCGTCGTGGAAGATGTCTTCCCGCCGATCCCCATGCGACATCACATGGCAGATGGCCCCGGGATATTCAACGCGCAATTGCCGTGGCATGGTGAGAAGCTACACAGTTTGCTCTAAATAGTAAAGCTATTGTCATAGTTTGACCGATTTTTCGGGAATCTAGCAGAAAGATGAAACCGGCAGAAAAATTTGACTGAAGAAGATAGGAGCTGGGAGTTTGGAGTTAGAATGACCAGAAGATGCCAAGACCGAAGGCCGAAGCCAACTTTTGCAGAAATGTTTTCAGGCAGAAAAATATCACTGAAGAAGACAGGAGCCTGGAGTCAGGAGTTGGAACCTTCAAACCGCGAAACAGGCTAACAACGCGAAAGTTGGAAGAAGACAGGATGGAATACGTCCGAAGCGCGAACACCGAAAGAACTTTTGCAGAAAAATGGGCAGCCGGACATGGCAGAAAAATTTACTGGGTCGAGTAGGACTGAGGCGCACGCAACCTTGCGGTCCATGTTTCCTCAGTC
>JBAXGN010000057.1 GCA_037139415.1 Verrucomicrobiota bacterium
TTTGAATTTTCAATTCTGCCCACGCGTGGCTGGTTTTGACTGCCCGCTGACATTCCTGCTCGACGCGTTCCAATACACCATAATCTACGGGTGGCGCAGGCGATAGAACACGGCCCGATTGGTGGCGACGATGGGCGCGTTGGTGGAATACACGTTCGTCGTGCCGGGCAAGTCCACCCACGCGTTGGAGTTTCGCAGATCCGTGCCAGTGTTCTTCTGCAAAAGCCAGCCCAAATAGTCTGACGGCCAGGAGAGCGTCAGGGCGTTGCCGCTGACGCTCCAGGTCAGGTTGGTGGGCGTGGTCGGCGGTTGCACAGCCAGGGTCGCAGCACTGCTGGTCACACTACCAGCGGGGTTGGCCACCACCACGTCGTAACTGCCAGCGTCACCCGCGCTCACATTGCTTAAACTCAACGTCGCGGCCATGGCTCCGCTCACCTTACCGCCATTACTCACGTTGGTACCGTTCTTGCGCCACTGATAGCTGGGCGATGTGCCTGTGACGGATACCGTGAGCGTTGCCAGCGTGCCCGGGTTGTTGGTGAGGCTGGAGGGCTGGGCGGCAATCGCCACCGGCACCTGGGGATTGGTCCATTTCTGGTTCAAATAGCTCTCGGTCATAATCACGTCATTGGATGAAAGGGCGGTGTTGTAAATCATGATCTCCGCAATGTCGCCGGCCCACGACCGGCCCCCATTCCCACGGTCGTAGGAGATGCGCCCGGCGGTGACATTGCCCGTCGTAACAACGTCCACGATGTTCCAATTGGTTCCTAGGGGGGTGGTTGTCCCGTTGACAATGGCGCCGTTCAAGCGGGTGCTGCCATTCCTGATGTTCGCGCTCGCGTAGGTGCCATCCCAAATCGTGTTGCCTGACGGGCCGCGATGGAAATCATAGCTACCGCTGTCGCCCAGCAGGAAATGGAGGCCGGCGACTGGCTCTTTGCAAACCCAGAACACCGTGCGGATGTCGGTTCGGCGGGTCTTCATCGTGAAGGTGGAATTGCCATCGGCGGTGAAACGGACCACGGGCAGCCCGTTATATCCTTGAGCCACATAGATCGGCGTTCCGCCGGCGTTGGTGGCCGTGTTTCCATTGCCGGAACTGTCGGGCCAGTTCGTGACGGTGGCCCCGTCGGCGAACCCGGTTATCGTTTGGGCGTCATAGCGCGCCATCAAGCCGCTGGCCACCGGCAGGCCGGTAATCACCGCCAGTGTCGCATTCGAACTGGTCACACTCCCCAGCCGGTTGGTAATCACCACCGAGTAGCTGCCCTGATCGGCTGCGCTGACATTATTCAAACTCAGGATGGCGGTCGCCGAGCCTGAAATATTGCCGCCGTCAGTGAGCGGCGCGCCGTTCTTCCTCCAAGTATAGTTCAGTGGGACACCGGTGGCTGTGACCATGAAGGTGGCCACCGCACCGGCGACATTCGTGCAACTGGTTGGCTGGGTTGCAATCCCCGGCGCCACCAGCGCCGGTTTTGCACTGACCTGCGCGGAGTTTGCCCCCTCGAGGCCAGCGGCCACGCCCGAAACGACATAATAATAGTTCGTGCCATTGCTCAAGCCGGTATCGGTAAACACCAGGGCGGTTACATTGGTGATGGTGGTGTATGGCCCGCCACTCTTCAGCGAACGCTTGACATTATAGCTGGCTGCTCCGGGCGCGGATGACCAACTGAGCGTAACCACGGTGTCTCCGGGGGTGGCCCCCAGGCCCGCTGGCGCGGCGGGGAAGATGGTCATGGTGGCGGTGGCGCTGCCAACGTAGGTCGGATCACTGATCGCGCCGACTACGGTGTAGCTGCCGACATTAACCGGCAACGCGGATGAGCCGTTGTAAGTCAGGTTCACCGTCAGGCCGGCCGGCGTTGTCGTGGCGCTGGCAGCCTTTCCGGTGCCATCGTAGGCCTGGTTCAAATTGCCCAGGGTTACCGTTGCGGGCACAAGGGCGGCGTGGCCATAAGCTTGGAACTCTGAAAAGCTCAACGTCGAGCCGCTGGTCTTGCGCACCCGCAAATAGCGGTAGTTACCCGGATTATTGATGAATTTGATCCATGAATTTCGCACTGGCCCGCTTCTGAAGGAACCCTGGTAGGCAAACGGCACGCTGCTTTGCTCCGCCAGCACGGTGTAGCTGGTGAAGTTGGTGTCATTGGCCGCCTGCACCTGGAAGTTGCAGCGCGCATCCGGTTCGTCCAAGTCGGTGCGGGGAGCCAATTCGAGGCGTTGGATCACGCAGGGCGCGCCCAGATCCACGGCCCACCAGCTATTCGTGTCATTCGACGCCGAGTGCCACGCCGAGCTGTAATCCCAATCCGCCCCCGCCTGGCTGATGTCATTCGAACTGGAGGCCCAGGCAAATTGGTTTTTGGCCAGATTGACGCCGGAATAGGTGTTGGTCAACAAGTAGTCATAGGCCGGTCCGACACCCGCCCCCTGGATGATGTTCAGCGCCGCCGGAGGCCAGACGCCGTTGGTAATCTGAACATAATTATAAAAGACTTGCAGTGCAGCCGAGTAGTATTCGGTGGCATCAGTGTAAGTGTTGTACATTAAATCATCCGGCCAGGCGCACGAAGAACGCCGCTGCCAATTGCAGGCTCTTCTTCCCGGAACGACCTGGCGAACGACGTTGTTCGACCAGTGGATGCCGTAGCTTTCATTGTCCTGATAGAAAGCCGAGACCCACACATTCCCAGTCGGGTTGATATCGTACAGATCGTTCCCGACGTATAAGCTGTTGGACTGGGCATAGGCAGTATAGATATAACCGCCGTCATCAATACCATAGCGCGCCCCACCCATCGCCATCGTGATGCGATTCGAGGCCAGCAGGGTCACACCCTGGCTGGGATCCGGACATGAAAGCTGGTTCGCTCCGTGGTAGCCGGAGTAACCGCAGTCAGCCATATCGTTGCGGACAAGCTGAAACCTGTAGCCGCCCAGCATATTTACCAGCGTTGACGATAGGAAATCCATGCCGGTGTTGCGTATCACGTTGTCCGCGACCAGCGTATTGCTGCAAATTGAGCCACTTTTATACGTTGCCGCCATGATGTTGTATTGATACACGGCAGCGGCCGTCAAATCGTTGAAAAAATTCCCCTGAATGAGCGTGTCACTCGCGCCGGCGTAGAGGTGAATGCCGCAGTTGGCCTGATGCTGAATGGTATTGCCAACGAATTGAATTCCGTCCGTGTTTTTCAACCGGATGGTGCCGGGCACTTCGGTGCTGTAATACGCAACCCCGGGGCGCACTTCATGTATCAACTCCTCCGCCTCGGCACCGCCCAGGTAACAGTCGCGCGGGTAAAACCAGTTCCCGTGCTCGAAGGTGAGGCCCTGGAACCGGAGGTTCTGGACTGGGTTAGCCATCGAATCACCGGTAATGGTCACTAATGCCTCGACCACAGGCGCATAAACCACCGCTGTGTTCATGTTTTCAAACGAATTGGGATAGTAATACACCTGATGTGTAGTGGTATTGAGACACCATTCGCCCGGCTCGTCCAGTTCCTCGATGGCATTGATCACCATCCACCCATCGTTGTAGTTGAAATACCCCATGCCATATCGCGTTTGGCAGTAGCACTGCTGCAACTCGAAGTCAATCATGCCGCTGTTGGTGATAATGCTCAGGACGGGAAACTCATCCGACCTGAAGCTGAAGATGTGAAGCAGGCGCAGGTCATTCACGTTGGAGTAGTTCTTCATACCCGAATTTTGCGCAAACGCAATTCCATAAACATTCGTCAGGCCCGAGGTCGCGGTGCTGTAGTTAAAGCTCGACCCGTTCGTCCAGACATACTTCGCCCCGGGAATCCAATCCGAGCGGGCGCGCTCGGCGCGAACGCCGTTGACATAAAGCTGGCGGAAATAATCCGCAAACCCGGCATTGGTCGGCACGCTGGTCACCCAATACGGCTTGCCCGGCACCTTCGTCCAGCCCGTGACTTGTTTGCCGCCGGAAATCGTCACCGATTCTCCGGGGTAGGACCGGTAGTTGATAAAAAACCCATTCATCCCGGAATCGGCGGTGGTGAACGAGATGGTGTTGGTGATTTGGTAGCGCCCGCCCCGCAAATAGACATTGATGTCCTCGCTCTGCGCGCCAAGAAACCGAATCGCATCCCGCGCCTGGGTTATGGTTTGGTACGGATTCCCCTGCGTCCCGTTCCCAGTGGCATCACTGCCGGTCGGCGACACGTAATAATTGAGCAAGTCCGCCGTATCCACCACGAGATCCAGTTCGCCGGCATTGATTTCCAGGTGGCCGGTTGCGCGATACAAGTTGACAGTTGGCAGCACCGCACCCGTCACACTGCCGCCAACGCCCTTTGCGATTAGCGGATAAGTTCCCGGCGTGCCGATCCCGCTGTTGATCTGAAAAACCGTGTTGGTCGAAACGGTGAACGTGCCGCTGCTGATGGTGAAGGCGGGCGCGGAGCCGTTGACTGATACGGCGATGGTTCCCTGGCTGGCATTGATGTTCCCTTTCAACGCGCTCGTGGTCACTGTGTTGTTGGCCAGAGTCCGTCCGGAACCAAGCGTGAAGCTCCCCGAACTCAACCCGGAAACGTCAAACGTTGTCCCGCCCGCCATGCTGATCAGCGGTGTATTGGAAAGCGTGCTGCCACCTGTCAGGACCAGCTTGCCACCGCTGATCATGGTGATCCAGCTATAGGTGTTCGTGCCGCACAACGTCAGCGTGCCAGCGCCGCTCTTATTGACACCATAAGCGTAAGGCGAACTGGGTGCGTTGGAAACGCCGCGAATGAGCGTAAGATTACCCGCCCCGCCAAAATTCAAATAGATGCTCGTGGGTTGGGAACTCCCGCTCCCATAATACAAGTTGCTTAAGGTCAATGTCTGCCCGGCCTTGCTGACGTTGATAGTGTTGGTGCCGGTGGCGCCGATGGTGATTTTCTCAGGGGTGGCGACAGTGTTGCCGTTGTAAATGAGGATCCCGTTGTTCAGCGCAAGCGCGCAAGAGCCGGCGCCAAAGGCACTAGTCGTGGCAGCGTTGGTATCACCGGGGAAGCTGTTGCCTTCGAGCGTTCCAGCAGCGAGAGTAAACGTCTTGAAGCTGTTGATTCCAGAGCCTAAATCGAGGTCCCCGGCCGCATAATTCATGTCCGCCGTGGAACACTGGATGTTCACATTGGTCCCACATTCAATGGAGGTTCGGCAATCGAAAGTGCCAGGGCCGGTGATAGTCGTCGTGTAGCCGTTGAAGGTCCAGGCAGAAGAGCTGTCCACCTGGATGATATTACCCGCATTGGTCCAGGTTTGATCGGCCCTCAAGGCCACGTTGCAAGAGATTTCGAGCTTTTGGCCGGTAACGAGTTTGGTGATCCCGCCGGCGCCAAGGGTCAAAGTCGCTCCGGCGGTGGAACCGATGCGACAAGTTGACGTAATGGTGTTGTCCTCAGTCAGGCCATAGACCGAAAGATCGTCGCCCAAAGGCGCGGTAACCGCCGCGCCCGTAACCCAGATGGTATCATTCGTGCCGGGTAAAACGGTGGGCGTGCCACCGCTCACCAGCCAGGCAGTGAGGTTGGTTAGCGCCAGGCCGTTGTTGGCGTTGGTGTAAATGTCCGCCCTAGCGGTGGCCATCAGGCCCGTAAAGGCTAGCGCCCAAAGCGCCAGCATCAGCGGGTAGAGGCAGAACGCACGCGGTTGCGCATGCGGCTCTTCGGATGAGGGCGTGAGATGTGTTTTCATGAACTGCTGTTTGTCAATTTGACCTTTGTGGTTCATTTGTCGACTCAGAAATGTGTTCACTGTTCTGGATTCAGGGAAGCTGCAGGAAATATAAGATTTGCGGTGGAAACGGCGTTATCTGAATTTGGTTGCTGAAGTTGCCCTGCAAATCAAAAAGATTGGTGGACACCACACTCCACTGGGCACGCGGCAAGGCAACATTCGTGCTGCTTCGCAGCCAATAGGAATAGCCGCCGTTGGTTGAACCACCGGCGCCGATGGTCAACGTTGCTCCGGCGGTTGAACCGAAGGCGAACCTCTGGGCGTAGCTGGTCGCGACATTGAGGGCATTGATGGAAAGACTGCCGCCCAAGTTTGCCGTGCGGGACGCGGTAAGAGTGCCATCAATGAGAATGGCATCAGCCGAACCGGGAACGCCGCTGTTGGTCACATAACTGGCCGCCGTGTTCAGAGCGTTGGTGTTGTCAGCCTTGATAAAGGTCGTCTGGCCATAGCTGGTGGCAACAAGACCAGCGAAAACTACTGATAGGAAATGCTTTTTGGGCATCATTCATACTTTCCACGGATTTCGGCTGCCAGCACTTGGCGCATTGCGATTAGAGAGCATTGCTTTGGGGCTGCCTTCATCCTTTTGCACCCTACGCCCATGCGGTCGCGCGGTCAAGCGCAAGTGGCTGTAGACTACAGGCGGGAGTCCTGCAAATGCGGACCGCCTCCAGAAGTGCCAGGGGTGATGCGGGGATCGCCCAACCGCTACGCAATCCCATCCGCGCCAACCTCGGAGTTGGGGTTTAGAACTGTTCCTCGCGGAACGATTCCAGGGTGCGCCGTTCCCGCTTGGTGGGGCGTCCTGCCCCTTTGGGACGGAAGAAATTGGCCGGTTGCTGCGGTGCCCGTGCCTTGGCGTATTCCTCGGGCGGCGTGAGATCTTCCATGTATTGACTGGCCACCTTGGCGCTCACCCGATGTTCGAGCAGACCCAGCACTTTCACGGTGCGCAGGATGTCATGCGCCCGGGCGGTAATGATTTCCCCGGGATGCGGCTGGCGTGCCGGTTTGACGGCCTCCCCACCAATCTTTACATGCCCCGCGCGGCAGGCCTCTGTGGCTTGCGAGCGGGTCTTGTACACCCGCACGACCCACAGCCATTTATCTACGCGGGTGTGTGGCGTCGTTTCGCTCAGCGGATTATCCGAAGGCTTCATGCGCAAAGTAGGTAACGGCAACGAGCCGCAAAAGCCAGTCTAAAATACTTTCGGCGGGGCCTCTGTCCGGGAACTTTTGGCCCTCCTTGTCGGCAAGAGCAGGGGTTCGTGGCCGAATACCGCTTGGCAAAGGCGGTTCCTAAACGTAGATTGATCGGGTGCGTAACATGTTAAAAAAGGGTGAAGTGGCATGGGCCTGACCTTCACATTTCTAGGCTCCGGTACGTCGCAAGGCGTGCCGATGATCGGGATGGAGTATCCGCCGGAGTTCCTGGCGAATCCGCGGAATCACCGGACCCGCTCTTCGATATATATTGAGACACCGCACGTCAAGTTGGTGGTGGATACGACGCCCGATTTCCGCACGCAGATGTTACGCGAAAAGCTAGGTTATCTGGATGCCGTCATATTTACGCACGCCCATACAGACCACATCATGGGCTTGGATGATTGCCGCCGGGTGTGCGATTTGCGCGGCGGGCGGCCACTGCCCATTTATGCCAGCGAAATCACCATGCGGCATCTGCGCCGGGTGTACGATTTTGCCTTTTGTGACGGTCCGCATCCCAAAGGTTATTTCATTCCGGAACCACATGTGGTGACGGGACCGTTTGAGATCGGCGATTTACAGATCACCCCGTTCACGTTGCCGCATGGGCATTCGGATACTTATGGGTATGTATTTGCCCAAGCTGGTCACAAGCGCTTGGCATATTACAGCGATTGCAAGGAAGTGCCTCCGCCAGCCATGGCGGGCGCCCGGGAGGCGCAGGTATTGGTGTTGGATGCGCTGCGCCCGGCGCCGCATCCCACCCATTTATGCCGCGAGGAGGCCATTGCGGTAGCCCAGCAACTGGATGCGCGTTGTACCTTTTTCACGCATTTGACGCATCATTGGGATCATGATCGGGATCAGGCATTGTTACCGCCCGGAATTGAACTGGCGTATGATGGTCTGCGGGTGCAAATTGACGATGGTGCAGTGCGGAAACTCAATAATCAGTGATGCACTGATAGAACTTGAAGAGCGAAACATGACGACAATTTGTAAACACAAAGGGATGGCGCTAGCCAAGCTATGGCTCTTGTTGAGCGCTGTGATGGTGGCCGATGTTTATGCTGGTGAAGGCGAGCAAGTGGTGGTGATTTACAACCGCAAAATGCCGGAGTCCAAACAAGTGGCGGAACATTATGCCCAACAGCGGCGCGTGCCTGCCACCCAGGTGTTTGGGCTTGACCTGCCAGTGGCGGAGGAAATTTCCCGGTCGCAATTTGAACAACAACTGCAAACGCCTTTGCTGCAAGTGCTTCTCACCAACCAGTTCATGGTGTATGGACCACCAACGACCAATGCCAGCAAGCGATTCCCGGTGCAGGCCAAGATCCGCTATGTGCTGCTGTGTTATGGGGTGCCGCTAAAAATTACGCATGATCTCAGCCATAAAGACCCGGTTCCCGACGCCAGTGTCCCTGAGCCGTTTCGTGTCAACCATGCGGCGGTGGATTCAGAATTGGCATGTTTGCCGCTCAATGAGGGGCGTTATCCGCTCATTGGGATTGTTCAAAACCCGGTGTATTCCATGGGAGATCTGGCGCTATTTCACCCTACCAACGGGGTGTTGATGGTGACCCGGTTGGATGGCCCGTCGGCGGCCATTGCCATGGGCTTGGTGAATAAGGCGATTGAGGCGGAAACCAATGGCTTTTGGGGCCGTGCGTATATTGATCTCCGGGGGCTGACCAATGGACCGTTGATGATGGGGGAATCCTGGATGGGGATGGCGGCGCAGGTTTGTTTTCGTGATGGCATGGAAACCGTGGTGGACACTCATGATGGCGCGTTTACTGCCGGTTTTCCGCTGAGCCATATCGCGTTTTTTGCGGGCTGGCGCAATGATGATGTCTCGGCCCCGTATTCGCGCCCGCACTTGGAGTTTATGCCCGGCGCGTTTGCGTATTATCTTTATTCGTATGGGGCCGCCACGATTCGCAGTGCGACCCAACATTGTGTGGGGCCGTTCCTGGCCAAAGGCGCCACCTGCACGATGGGATGCGTCTATGAGCCGTATTTGGGCGGTACGCCTAATGTGGGCATGTTTGCGCAGCGCTGGTTGAAAGACCGGTTCACTTTTGGCGAAGCTGCGTACGCCTGCCAAGGGCTCCTTTCCTGGCAGACCACCTTTGTTGGCGACCCTTTATATCGCCCGACCAAACAGCCGCCCCCCGCGATTCATTCCTCGCTGGCAGTGCGCCGAAGCCGTCTGATCGAGTGGTCGCATCTGAAAGTGGCCAACCTGAACTTGGTGCTGGGGTATCCCATTGCAGAAGCGGTGGGGTATCTGGAAGGGCTGCCCGAAACCCGCAGTAGTTCGGTGTTGCTGGAAATGCTTGGCGAATTGTACTGGCGACAAAAGAACTACTCGGCCTGCCTGGTCGCGTATGAGGACGCCTTTAAACAAGAGGTTTCGCCGCAGCAACGGGTGCGTATGATGCTGACTTTTGGCGAGCATCTGGCGTTTATGGGGCGGGACGGACGGGCGATTGAGCTATACGAGCGGTTTGTGAAAGAACAGCCGGAGTATCCGGAGAAGTCTGTCATTTACCGGCGGCTAGCCAAACACGCCCGCAGTTTGGGCCGTCCCGCCGACGCGGAGAAATATGGCAAACTGGCGGGGGAAAAATGAAAACTGGCGGGGGGGCTTGGCAAACGTAAATGCCACTGGGCGCGGCGCGCGCAATTAATCAAAGATCCTCTGCCGTTTCCGCATTCTTTGGCCGCCAAGCCGACATATTCCGCGGACCAAACAGCGCTGTGCCAAGGCGAATCATGGTGGTACCCTCCTCAATGGCCACCTCAAAATCACCGCTCATTCCCATGCTCAGGTGGGGCAGGGGAGCCCCAAGCATTTGTTCACAGTGTTCTTTCAATTCCCGCATCTGGCGGAAAAATGGACGTGCTTTTTCCGGATCCGGCGTCCAGGGGGCAATGGTCATCAACCCGTGAATTTCAATGCGTGGCAAGGCGTTGATGGCAGCCAGGTCCGCGATCAATTGCGCTGGGCGCAACCCGAACTTTGAGGATTCTCCCGCGACGTTGATTTCCAATAACAGCGGCATGGTTTTCGCGGATTTGTCGGCCCATTTGTTGATTTCCTGCGCCAGCGCGAGGCTGTCCACTCCTTGCAACATGGAAAAAAAGTGTACCGCATCACGGCATTTGTTGGACTGCAAATGGCCAATCAGATGCCAGCGCAGCCGGGAGGGGCATAACGAAATTTTGATTTTTCCCTCTTGGACGCGATTTTCTCCGAATAAGGCCAGTCCCAAATCCGCCGCTGCCCGCACCGCTTCGGGCGGTTGCCCCTTGCTCACGGCGAGCAGTTCCACCGCCGACGCGTCGCGACCGGATCGTTCACATGCAGCGGTGATCCGTTCTCGAATCTTTGATAAGTTTATGGCCAAGTCCATGCACCCATTCTCCGCAAAATCAAGCGGGAATCAAATGAATTTACCGTTTACCGCCGTGTATTCGTGCAGCAGCCGCAAGTAAATGCGGTATGCTTCCAGGGATACCCCCGGCGGGGTTTGATGATCCACGCTGGGAATAAATCCGCCGGTTTTCATGAGGGGTACGAGTCGTTCAAATTCGGCGCGCATGGCTGCTTCCCCCTGGTTCATGGTCATTTTATTAAAATGCCCGATCATGCGGAATTGGGGAAATTGCTGTCGCAGTTTCATGCCATCCACTTTTGCCTGTCGTTCCAAGGGTAAAGCCCCTGCCACACCTTCCTGCATCAGCCAGGGAATCAGAAGGGTGACATCGCCATCCGTATCCAGGAAGAGCATAATGTCACGCTCTTTCAAACGCGGCACCAACTGGCGGTAATAGGGGGCCACGAACTCCTCAAACGTTTTTTTCGAGATCATGGGACCGTGATTATAGGACATGTCCTCCGCCAAAGTCATGAACGTGGGCGTGCAGACCTTGAATATCTCGTCGAGCAGGCGCAGGTTGAATTCGAGCAAATCCTGGTTAATGCGATGCAATAGCTCAGGTTGGTCGGCGTAGGCGTACATCAATTTTTCAAAACCCATCAGTGTACGCGGAAACCAAAAGAAACCTTCCAGCGTACACCAGACCACAGCTTCCCCGCGTTTTTGTTTTTCCGCCCAAGCTGCCATGCCCGCAATGGCGGCAGCATGGCTCGGAAAGAGTTGCGGGCGAATGCGCAGATAATCATCCATATTCGATACAACGCCTTCGACATGATGCTGGGTGGCCTCGATGGTGGCTTCCGTTGTGCTGAACCAGAATTGCTGGTAAGGATCAAGTCCGAACCAACGCGCAATGTCATGCACCTGACTGAATTTCATGGCCGGCGGCAATCCTTCCTGGTGCCACCGCTCGATGGTCAAATCCCACCACATGGCCCACTCCCAGCGCGGGAGACGATCCACCGGTTGAAAATTCATCACGGCGCGAAAGCGTTCAACATGATTCATAAATTCGCCTGACATGGTTTGAGGATAGGGGAAAAAGCTGTTCGCGTAAATCCCCAAATATGGTAAGGTACCCCTCCTGTCTTTGCCCGATGTAAAAATGATGAAAAAATTATGCTTGCAGTCGGAAAAGCACGTGGCATAGTTTCATGAATACGGCTAACTAATATGACGTATGAGTAACAGTTTATCAGTCGAACTAATATATCTTTTTGTGTTTTGTTTGGGCGGCCTCGGGTTTGCGCTGGGGCCGTTTGTGGTGGTGTATTTGTTAGCCGCGCGCAAGACCCGCAACTATGCCAACAAGACCGGCCAGTACATCGAATGTGGCATGGATCCCATTGGGGATGCCTGGATCCGCTACAGTGCAGTGTATTACTTGTATGCGCTGGTGTTTATCGCGTTTGCGGTGGATGTGCTTTATCTCATCCCCGTGGCCTTGGTGTATAACCAATTTCCGATCCGTGACTTTGTTGAGACGCTCATCTTTGTGGGGATTCTCTCGCTGGTGATTGTCTATGCCTGGAAGAAAGGAGTATTCGAATGGACACGAAAGCAGAGTGTTCCCAAGACCTCTCTCAAATAGTTCGTTTTGCCCAATTGGATGACTTGCTGGCGCTGGGGCGTGCCAATTCGTTGTGGCCTCTGACCTTTGGGCTGGCCTGCTGTGCCATTGAAATGATGGCCGCTGGCGCGTCCCGTTTCGATCTGGCCCGCTTCGGGGCGGAAGTATTTCGCCCGTCTCCCCGCCAGGCGGACGTCATGATTGTGGCCGGCACCATTAATAAGAAAATGGCTGCCGCCGTAAAAACGTTGTACGATCAAATGCCCGAGCCCAAGTGGGTGATTGCCATGGGCAATTGCGCCATTTCCGGTGGTCCCTTTGTCTATCCGGGACAATACGCGGTGGTCGAAGGGGTGGATAAGCTGTTCCCGGTGGACATCTTTATTCCCGGGTGTCCGCCGCGTCCGGAAGCGTTGATTGAAGGCATCTTAAAACTTGAAGAAAAAATCACCGGCAAACGCCGTTTCCCGGTGCCGCCTCCCCAATGAGCACGTCTGAACCACCTCAAAATTCTGCGGCAACCATTCCGGTCATTCCGGTTCCCGCCGCGCCCCCGGAAGCGATTTCCAGACTGGTCACTGAATTTGGCCGGTTGTTTCCCGTCGCCCCGTCGGTTCCGGCGCCTGCGCCCGCTGGGGAAGCTGCAGCAGGGGCGGTTCCTGCACCGGCCCCCGCTCCTGTTCCCGCGCCACGCCAACCCGGTTGTCTGCTGGCGGATTTCGCTGCCAAGGGCTATCACTTGGATGTTTTGGTTTCGTTTGAGCAGGTTGTGGCTGCGGCCAACCTGCTGGATCGCGAGGGTTTCGCTCTGGATGCGATTACCGGGGTGGATTGGATCGCGGACAAGCAGATGGAAGTAGTCTATGATTACTTTCACTTCACTTCCCCGGCTCGCGTGATGGTACGTGCGCGTTTACCTCGAGAAAATCCAGAAATTCAGACCATTTCCGGAGTGTTCGCCGGTGCCAACTGGCATGAGCGTGAAACCCACGACTTTTTTGGCATCAAATTTGCCGGCCATCCCAATCTGATTCCCATCTTGCTGCCAGAGGATGCCACGTTTCACCCGCTTAAAAAAGACTTTGTCGCGTGATCACAGCAACTTCCAACCCAGCCCATCCGGCGCACAACGAGACATTCGTACTGAACCTCGGGCCGCAGCATCCCGCCACCCACGGCGTGTTGCGGGTCAAGCTGACCATGGATGGGGAGTTTGTCATGAGGGCGGAACCCGTCTGCGGGTACATCCACCGAATGCACGAAAAAATGGGGGAAAACCGTACTTGGGCGCAATATCTGCCGAATACGAGCCGGATTGATTATCTTTCCGCCATGACGTACACGCACGCGTACGTCGGGGCCGTGGAACGCGGTTTGAAACTGCAAGTTCCGCCGCGGGCCGAATTTATCCGTGTCATCACCTCCGAGCTGAACCGTGTTTCCAGCCACTTGGTCTGGTTTGGCGCCTTTGTGCTCGATCTGGGGGGATTCACCCCGCTGCTGTACGCGTTTGATGACCGGGAAAAGATTCTTGATTTACTCGAATCCGTCTCCGGATCACGTCTGACTTATTGCTACTACCGCATTGGTGGGGTGTACAATGACGTAGATGAAGCCTTTCTCAAAGGTACCCGTGAGTTTGTTCAATACTTGCGCCCGCGCTTGAAGATGTACCGCGCGTTGGTGACGGATAACATCATCCTGCGCAAGCGGTTGGAGAACATTGGTCCGATCAGCAAGGAGATGTGCCGCAAGTATGGTGCCTCCGGCCCGGTCGTTCGCGGCGCAGGTGTGCCATACGATGTGCGCCGGGCTGAACCGTACTCGGTCTATTCGCAGTTTGATTTTGATATTCCGACCTTCCCCGAGACCGATTCCATGGCGCGCTATTTGGTGCGCATGGAGGAAATGGTGCAGAGCCTGCGCATCATTGAGCAGGCGCTGGATAAAATTCCCGATGGCCCGGTGATGGCGACGGTGCCGCGCGTCTTGAAGGTCCCGCCGGGGGATTACTGTTATTCGGTGGAAGCCGCGCGCGGGCGGCTTATGGTGCGCATTGTCAGCGATAATAAAGAAAATGCGTATCGCATCAAATGGCGCACCCCCTGTTTTAGCAATCTCAGTTTGTTTGAAGAGGCCACTCAAGGCATGATGCTCGCGGATGCTTTGGCGCTAATGGGCAGCCTGGACCTCGTGATCCCCGACATTGACCGCTAAACTGAACATGATTCCGGAACCTTTCAGATTACTGGCCTTTTTGCTTGGCATTATCTCCTTTGTGGGTTTCAACGCCGCTTACCTGGTGTGGTTGGAACGCAAGGGTGCCGGGCGCTTTCAGCGTCGTCCCGGCCCGACGGAAGTCGGGTACGCTGGCCTCTTGCAGCCCATTGCCGACGCCCTCAAGTTGTTGTCCAAGCAGATCATTATTCCTCCCGGAGTGGATGTCATGCTATTTTGCCTCGCTCCAATTTTGGTCATTAGTCCCGCGCTGATGAGCCTCGCGGTTATTCCCTTCAGCGAACAATTGGTGGGGCTGGATATCAATGTCGGCCTGATCATGATTTTCGCGTTCGCCTCCATCAACGTCATGGCTGTCATGCTCGCCGGCTGGTCTTCGCGCAACAAATATTCCATCATTGCCGCGGCTCGCGTGGTCTCCCAAAACGTCGCGTATGAAATTCCGGTCCTCTTGGTGCTGATTACCATGATTATGGTGACCGGCACCATGAATCTCAACGAAATCGTCCGGCAGCAGGAGGGTGCCTTTTGGCATTGGAATCTGTTCCGTCTGGACGCCAATCCGCTGATGCCGGTGACGTTTATCATTTTTTACATCTGTATGTTGGCCGAAACCAATCGCGCCCCCTTTGACATGGCGGAAGCGGAAAGCGAATTGGTGGCCGGCGCGTATACGGAATATTCCGGCATGGGTTTCGGCGTGTTCTTTATGGGTGAGTACGCCAACATTCTCTTGGGATGCAGTCTCGCCACGGTGCTCTTTTTGGGCGGTTGGCAGAGCCCGTTCGGGCATTTCTCCGGGGTCTGGTGGTTTCTGTTGAAAATGTATTTCCTGATCTTCTCCGTCATCTGGGTGCGCTGGACTTTTCCCCGCACCCAGTTTTATGGCCTGCTTAACCTGTCCTGGAAGATTCTGATTCCCATTTCTTTGATAACCCTTGTTTTAACCAGCGCGATGTTGAAGTTGTTATGAGCATGAAAAAATCATTGCAGGAGATCGTCGGGGGCTTTAACAGCCTGCTGGTCGGCATGCGCCTGACAATCGCCCAGTTTTTCAAGCCGACGGTGACGGTGCATTATCCGCATGAAACTTTAAAGATGACGCCTCGCTTTCGCGGGCACATCGAGTTAGTGCGCGACCCGGCAACCGGCAAGGCGCTCTGTTTTGCTTGCAAGCTTTGTGAACGCGCCTGCCCCAGCGATTGCATTACCGTGGATGGCGCCAAGCTGGAGGGCGACAAAAAGAAGTCGGTCACCGTATTCAAACTGGACTTTACCAAGTGCAGTCTATGCGGTTCCTGCGTGGAAGCCTGCAAGGGCGGCTGCATTGAATATTCCAAAAATTACAATCTGGCCGGCATGACCAAGGAGGATTTTGTCATGGATTTGTTCAAAAAACTGGAAGAAAAAAGCAAGGTGGAGGAGGTAAAGAAATGACTCCGATTCCGGGTTCCGAATATATCTTGGCGGTGATATTCCTGCTCGCTGTGTTGACCACGGTCATCGGGGCGTTGATCGCCGCGTTGAGCGTGCGCATCATTCGCAGCGTGTGTGGACTGGCCCTGTGTTGTCTGGGGTTGGCTGGGCTGTTTTACTTTCTGAACAGTCCCTTCCTGGCCATGATGGAGATTTTGATCTATATCGGTGCCGTTTGTGTGACCATCGTGTTCGCCATCATGATGTCCGAGCCGGATGAGGCGCTCCATGATGAGCGGCCCAGTTCGGCGATTTTGTGGATCGGGTTCTCCCTGCTGGTGTGTGGCGCGGTCTTTTGGGCGCTGTCACGACTTCCAGCCAGTGCCAACCTGATGGCCCCAACCAAACATGTCACCGATGGATCGGTGCAGGCGATCGGCCGTTCGCTGCTGACGACCTACAGTTTGGCATTTGAATTGATTTCGGTGGCGTTACTCGTCGCCATTCTTGGGGCGCTCGCCATTGCGCGAACCGGAAAGACCAAACCATGAATCTTGCTCAACTCTATAATCAGCCTGATCTTTACTTGATTACCGCTGCGCTGCTGTTTGCGGTGGGGCTTTATGGACTCCTGCGGCGGCGGACCTTCGTGGGTATGCTGATCGCCGGAGAACTCATTTTTTCCGCCGCCTCGCTGAACTTTATGACCTTCAACCGCTTTTATGCCCCGGACCCGACTGTCGGGCAGGTGTTTGTGCTGTTCATCATGGGTCTGGCGGCGGCGGAAGTCGCCATCGGCCTGAGCATCGTGATCGCCATCTATCGTAATTACCGGTCCATCAAGGCCAAGGAGTTGTCGGAGCTGAAGGGGTAATCAATTATGGGAACTCAAGCCGTAACTCACGACATACGACTTCTGCTGGCCATCCTGGCGCCTCTCATTGGCGCTGGTCTGGTGATGGCCACGGGCAAACGACCCAACGTGCGCGAAGCTTGCTCCTTCGTGGCGGCGGTGGTGTTGTTCGCCATCACGGGCTCGCTGGTGCCGGACATTCTGGCGGGAAAAAGATTGTATTTTTCTGTCTTTCAGTTGTTACCCGGTTTGAGCATTTCCCTGCGCGCGGATGCGCTCTCCATGATCTTTGCCGTGGCGGCCTCTTTCCTCTGGGTACTCACGGTATTTTACTCGGCCGGTTACATGCGCGGACTGGAGGAGCATGCCCAGACCCGCTTTAACACTTGTTTTGCGCTCGCGTTGTTCGGCGCCATCGGCTGCGCCTTCTCCGATAACCTGTTCACCCTGTACCTGTTTTATGAAATTGTCAGCGTCTGCACTTATCCGTTGGTGGCGCATCATCAGGATGAAGAAGGCTACGAAGGCGCGAAGAAATACCTTGTTTACCTGACTGCCACCGCCAAGGCCCTGATCCTGCCGGCGATGGTGCTCATCTATGTTCTTAGCGGTACCTTGGATTTCGCACAGAATGTCCACACCGGAATTCTTCCACCCAATATACATCGGGGTGTCATTACCGCCCTCTACGTGTGCTGTATCATCGGTTTTGCCAAGAACGGGATCATGCCGTTGCATAGCTGGCTGCCGAGCGCGATGGTGGCTCCCACGCCGGTCAGCGCCTTGCTGCACGCCGTGGCCGTCGTCAAGGTCGGTGTGTTCTCAACCGTGCGCGTGATGCTTTATGTCTTCGGGGTGGATGCCATGGATCGTTTCCATCTTGGGTTGCCCACCGCCTATTTTGTGTCGTTCACAATTCTGGCTGCCTCCATCATTGCCTTGAGCAAGGATAATTTGAAGGCCCGGCTGGCCTATTCAACCGTCAGTCAGCTTTCGTATATCATTCTGGGGGTGGCCCTCTTGAAACCCATCGCTGTTCAGGGTGGCCTGATTCACATTGCGAACCATGCCTTTGCCAAGATCACCCTGTTCTTCTGTGCCGGTGCGATCTACGTCGCGACGCACAAGAAGAATATTTCCCAACTGAGTGGGATGGGGCGGGTGATGCCGTTCACGTTTGGCGCGTTTGCCATCGCGGCTCTCAGCATGATTGGCGCGCCGCCGGTTGGTGGGTTCGTTAGCAAATGGTACATGCTCCTCGGTGCGATTGATGCCGGTACGCTGGGCATAGTGATCGTGCTGTTGACCAGCACGCTGCTCAATACCGCCTATTTTGCCCCGGTGGTGTATAAGGCATTTTTCGGCAAGCTTTCCGAAGAAGACGCCCATCATCACTATAAAGAGGCTCATCCCGCCATGGTGATTCCACTTACCATCACCGCCGCCATTTCCGTTATGCTCGGTTTTTACCCCGACTTTTTCGTGAATTTCGCCCAAATGGTTTATCCGATACACCCATGAAACTGGTTCAATTTATAGATTTTATCCGCAAGCACCTGCGAACGGTGGTTTGGATTTGTGTTGCCGTGCTGGCGCTCCTTGTGCTCATGGATGCCATCCCGGCCATTGTGCATAAGGAAGGACATGCTCACACTTGGGCCGAGAAAAATATCCCGGGCTTTTGGGCGCTGTTCGGTTTTGCTGCCTGCGTTGTAATCATCTTGGTTTCCAAGTGGTTTGGGCACCGTGGAATCATGACTCGCGAGGACTACTACGATGAATAATTTCTGGATACATCCGGCGTTGGTTTTAATCCTGGGGGGGCTCTTGCTGCCCTTGGTACCGGAACGCATTCGCAAAGGGTACCTGCTGCTGATTCCAGCACTGGCGTTCGGCGTGGTGTTGCACATGCAGCAAGGGATGTTTGGCAAGGTACACTTCCTGAACTGGGAGTTGGTTTTTGGTCGCGTGGATAAGCTAAGTCTGGTCTTCGGGTACATCATGAGTTTGATGTGCATTATCGGCACGTTGTACGGGCTGCACGTTAAGAAGGCCACGGAGCATCTGGCCGCGTGGTGCTATGCCGGTGGAGCGATGGGCGCAATTTTTGCCGGTGACTACATCACGCTGTTCCTCTTCTGGGAACTCATGGCGTTCTCCTCGGTCTTTTTGATTTGGTTCCGGAACCGGGCTCAATCCACTGCTGTCGGCTATCGCTACCTGTTGGTGCATATCGCCGGTGGTCTCTCACTGTTGGCGGGCATTCTGCTTCAGTGCGCCCCCACCAACGTTTGGACCTTTGATCATCTCGATGTAGCGCATCCCACCGTGGCGGTATACCTCATCATGATCGGGTTCATCCTGAACGCAGCGGTTCCGCCGTTGCACGCCTGGCTGCCCGATGCTTATGGGGAAGGCACCTTTAACGGTTCGGTGTTCCTCTGCGCCTTCACCACCAAGACCGCTGTGTATGCCTTGTGCCGCGGGTTGGCGGGCATGGAAATTCTGGTGCCATTGGGGGTAATCATGGCGCTGTACGGCGTTGTGTATGCGGTGTTGGAAAACGACTGTCGCCGTCTGCTCGCCTACCACATCATTAGCCAGGTGGGATACATGGTGGCCGGCGTCGGTCTCGGTACAGAAATGGCCATCAATGGCGCGTGTGCCCATGCGTTCGCCCACATTTTGTACAAGGGCCTGCTGTTCATGGGCTGCGGCAGCGTGTTGTTCATGACGGGAGAGAGTAAATTCACCGAACTGGGCGGGCTGTACAAAAAGATGCCGTGGGCATTTCTGTTTACGCTGATCGGCGGTCTTTCGATCTCCGCCTTCCCGCTTTTCAGCGGGTTCGTCAGCAAATCCATGATTGTGGCGGCGGGCTTTGAGGAGCACAAGTACTGGGTGGGGTTCCTGCTCATGCTGGCGTCCAGTGGCACGTTCCTGCACACCGGCCTCAAGGTTCCGTATTTCATTTGGTTCGGAAAAAACAACTGCAAGCCCAAGACTTGGGAGTTGGCCAAGGACCCGCCGTGGAATATGAACCTGGCCATGGGCGTTGCATCGTTCTTCTGCATTTTTATCGGCTGTTACACGCCGTATTTGTACAAGATGCTGCCGTATGCGGTGGATTATGAGCCTTATACCTCGTATCACGTCAGCGAAACGCTCCAGATTCTGCTCTTCACCGCCGTTGGCTTCTTCTGGCTCATCAAGAAGCTGGAACCTGAGGCCTTGATCAGCCTCGATCTCGACTGGCCGTACCGCAAGGGTGGGCAGATGTTCCTCTGGCTCGCCAAAAAGCCTATCCAGACTGTGGATACGTTCGTGGGGGAACTTTACCGCTTGGCGGGAATGATCCCGCTGATGTTTACCGCGCATTTGGCCGGTAAGTTCGATAACCGTGTGATTGATGGTGTCGTGGACGGTGTCGCCTATACTGTCCGTAACGTTGGTGCCCGTCTGCGCGGCGTGCAACGCGGGGCGTTGCAGGAAAACCTTGCCCTGGCCTTTGCCGCCGCCGCCGGGTTGGCGGTTATCTACCTCCTGATTTCAAAAGTACTCGTGCCATGATTTTCCCAAGTTGCATGAAAGATTTGCCAATCCTGAGTTTGCTTGTTTTCAGCCCGTTGCTGGCCGCGCTGATTGCGGCCTTCATTAACAGCGAGCGCTGGTTGCGTTGGTGGACGCTGGTGGCCACGCTGGCCATTGCGGTCTTTTCCCTGCCACTATATCCGATGTTCAATCCGGCCACGGCCGCCTATCAGTTTACCGAGCATTCCAAATGGATTCCATCGCTGAACATTCAATACTCTCTGGGCATTGACGGTATCAGTGTACTGCTGGTGTTGCTGACCACCCTGATCATGCCTCTGTGCGTGCTGGCCTCTTGGTCGTACATCACCAAGCGGGTCAAGGAGTTCATGATTGCCCTCCTGGTCATGGAAGCCGCCATGGTGGGCGTCTTCTGCGCCCTGGACTTCGTGCTCTTCTTTGTGTTCTGGGAAGCGATGCTCATCCCCATGTGCCTCATCATCGGCATCTGGGGCGGTCCGCGCAAAATCTACGCGGCAATCAAGTTTTTCATTTACACCATGGCGGGTTCCGTCCTGCTGTTGGTTGCCATCATCGCGCTTTATTTGAAGACCGGGACGTTCAGCATCCCTGATTTGATGGACCGGCATTACTCGCTGGATTTCCAGACCTGGGTATTCCTGGCCTTTTTCCTCTCGTTCGCCATTAAGGTGCCCATGTTCCCGTTTCATACATGGTTGCCGGCGGCGCACGTTGAAGCGCCCACGGCGGGTAGCGTGCTGCTGGCCAGCGTCCTGCTGAAAATGGGCACGTACGGTTTCCTCCGCTTCTGCCTGCCGATCACGCCGGACGCTACCCATTTGTTCATGCCCTATGTGCTGGGGCTTTCCGTGGTGGCCATCATTTACGGCGGTGTTACCGCGCTTGCCCAGAGCGACATGAAGAAGCTGGTCGCGTATTCCAGCGTGGGCCACATGGGTTTTGCCACACTGGGCATCTTTGTGCTGAACCAGCAGGGCATTGAAGGTGCCATGCTGCAGATGATCAACCACGGTGTCACTACCGGTGCGCTGTTCATCTGTGTGGGTATCATTTACGAACGATTGCATACGCGGGAGATGGATAAAGCGGCGGGGATCGGTAAGCACATGCCCATCTTTGTGACGTATTTCGGGGTATTCTGCCTTTCCTCCTTCGCGTTCCCCGGTACGAACAGTTTCATTGGTGAATTCCTGGTCCTGTGTGGCGGTTTTGCTTATTCCAAGATCATGGTTGTCTGCCTGGTACCTGGCATCGTGGTTGCCGCCGCCTACATGCTGCGCTTATTGCAGCGCGTGGTATGGGGCGGCACGCGGAATCCGGATCAGTCACACTTGAAGGATTTAAATCTGCGGGAAATCATCACATTGGCCCCGCTGCTTCTGTTTGTTTTTTGGATCGGTCTGAATCCTGAACCGTTTACCCGGGTGCTGCACACTAGCGTGCAACACCTGCTCCAACAAGTGAATCACGCTCCATGATGCCTCCCACACTCATCGCTTTTCTTCCCGAATGGATATTGGCCCTGGGCGCGCTCGTCCTGTTTGTCATTACGCTGGGCGAGTCGCGCAACTGCCAGGCCCGCCTGGCCGCCACGCTCACGGCGGTGGCCGCCATTATCGCTACCGCGTTCTGCCTTGGGCAACAGGCGGTCCTGTTCGATGGCGCGTACCGGGTGGATCTATTTTCCCAGATCCTCAAGTTGGCGCTTACCGTTGGCTTTGCTTTCATCGTGCTGCTGGGCAAAGACCTGGTGGACATTCGTTCTGAAATTAGACCCGAATACTTCCTGTTTCTGACCATTCATGTCCTTGGTCTCGTTATGCTGGTGAGCAGCGTGGATTTGATCACGCTCGTCATCGCCCTGGAGGTCTCCTCCTATCCCCTTTACCTCATGGTCGCCATGCGTCGCGAGTTGGAAGGTCAGCGCTTCCAGATGGAATCCGCCATCAAATACATGATGTTCGGTATTGCTGCCAACGGCATCATGTTCTTTGGTATGAGCTACCTCTTCGGCATTACCGGCACCTCCTCGATGCCGCTGATGGTGACGAAGCTGCAACCCGTCGTCCATACCCCCTTTGTCATTGCCGGGTTGGCCATGATGTTCTGCGGCATCTACTACAAACTGGCCGTGTTCCCGTTCCATTTCTGGACCCCGGACGTGTACCAGGGTGCCTCCAATGAAACCACCAGCCTGATTGCGTCGCTGCCCAAGATCGGCGCGGTGGCCGTGCTCGTGCGCTTTGTATCGCTGGCCACCCCCGACAACCACGCCATCTCCACCTTGCTGACCATCCTGGCGATTGCCTCCATGTTTTACGGCAACCTGATCGCCCTGATGCAAAAGGACCTCAAGCGCCTGCTGGGTTTCTCCGGCATTGCCCATGCCGGGTATGCCTTGGTTGGGTTTACCGCTCTCAGCTATGCCGGCTACGCGGCTTCGCTGTACTACATTATCGGCTATATGTTCATGGTGCTGGCCTGCTTTACCGTCATCAGCAGCCTCTCCCGCGACGGAGCGAACGTCACCATGGACGACCTGGCCGGGTTGCATCGTCGTTCCCCCTTGCTGGCGGTCACCCTGCTGACCGGCGTTTTTGCCTTGGCCGGCATTCCGCCCTTTGTCGGGTTTATCGGCAAATTCAGCATCCTGACTGCTGCGCTGGCCAAAGGTCATCTCGCCCTGGTTATTATCGCCGTTCTGAATACGGCCATTGCCATTTACTACTACCTCAGCATTGTCCGGGAATCCTGTTGGCGCGATCCGGTGGACCCCACACCCATCGTGGTTGCCTTGCCCACCCGTGTGCTCTGTCTGCTGCTGATCGCGGGTAACGTGCTGCTTGGCATCGCCCCCGGCTCCATGCTGGAAATTCTCACTTCTGCGGTCGCCTGTGTGAACCTGCCGTTGCGGTAACCGGTTCTTGGTGCGTGGAAGGAACCGTAGCCAAACCCAGCCACGCTGCTGAAATCTGAGCCGCCAATTGGTATCGTGGAATGACGAAAATTTGAATTCACAATTCCGTAAAACCGATCATGCTACGAAAATTATGGCACAAACATTATCGGTCATTCCCATCCGTAAAGGCCATCGCACGCTACCCGTGCCGCTATTTCAATTATTTTTCAGCCTGCTGCTCGGCGGCGTGCTGGGTGGTTATACCGCAGGCAGCCTGACGGCGGCGGAGGCCAAGTCAGCCGCGAAAAAAGCACCGGTATCAAAAAACGGGGTGAAGTGGAAAAAAGTGTTTCCGCAAACCCCGCCGGGTGTGACCTGCACCACGAATGTTGTGGCAAGTTATCCCGAGCATGTCGTCGAGTTGGTCGTTTACACGCCGGACAAGCCCGGAGCATATCCCTGCATCCTTGATATTCACGGTGGCGGTTGGACGGCGCGGCAGGTGGAGAGCGACAAGCCAATGATGGAAAGGTTGGCTACGCGTGGATTTGTCACGGCTCTGGTCAGTTATCGGTTGGCGAACGAGGCGGCGTTCCCCGCCGCACTGCACGATTGTAAATCGGCTTTGCGCTATCTGCGAGCAAATGCGGCGAAGTTCAAAATTGATCCCGCCCGCATCGGCTGCATGGGCGGCTCGGCCGGAGGACATCTCTCGGGGTTAACCGCGATGACCAGCGGGTTGAAGGAATTCGAAGGCCCCGGACCGCACCCGGAACAATCGAGTGCCGTACAAGCATGCATTGTGATGGCGGCGACTCAGGATCTGGTGGCCGCCAACCAAGGCAAAGCCTCCACGAATGCGATCCTATTTTTCGGCGGCTCCTGCGCGGAAAAACCGGAGGTCTATAAGCAGGCGTCACCGATCACCCATGTCCGTGCCGGCGTGCCACCAACGATCTTCATCGAAGGCGAGAAGGACACGCTCAAGGTTGGCCGGGCGGAGATGCAGGAGAAGCTGCGGGCATTGGGGATTGAGACGGCCCTTCATACCCTGAAGGAAGCACCGCATCCATTCTGGATGAGCGAACCGTGGTGCGATGAGACCGTGGCCATCGCCTCCGCGTTCTTTAAGAAACAGTTGGGCGAGCCGACCTATCAATAGGTCACGATGGCGATATTCGTCCGCCAATCGGGCTTGATGGCCCATTGGTTGACGGGCACCAGGCTTTTCCAATAGCCCAGGTAGCGGGCGCTGCCGTCGCAGAAACCAAAGTTTGAACCGCCGCCGCTGCCTTTCCCCTTGATCCGTTTGGGATTGTTATGGCGGCCCTGCTCGACAATTTCAAAATCGTTCCCGGTGCCTTGCGTGAAATCCATGTAATAATGGCTCTGATCCGACGCTTTCTCGCCGAACATAATGGTGTCTGAGGGGAGTGTAATCTGATTCATGGGCATGCCATTGGTCCAATGCGCTTTCATGTAGAGGTTGTCGTAATCCGAGGTGCTCAAAACGCTCAAGAAATAATCATTGAACGCATTGATGACAAAGCTGTGCGGCATATCATTGGTGCCATAATTCAGGCCGAAGGTGCCCTGATTGGAGTCGCTGGGGCAGAGCAACACCCCGGGGGCCTGATAATACGGCAGCAGACCGACCATCCACAGCGGCGTGAGCGTGCGGGGATAATGACGATCTTCGTTGTCATCGGCGTACATGGTGCAGGCCAGCCCAAGTTGCTTCAAATTATTCAGACAGGAGATGCGGCGGCCTGATTCTTTGGCGCTGGCCAAAGCCGGCAGCAGCAATCCCGCCAAGATGGCGATGATGGCGATGACCACCAACAATTCAATCAGCGTAAAACCACGTGACGACGGAACTCCGCGTTCCCTATGTCCTGAGTGATACATAGGGTTTTGACGATCATGCCTTTGCCTGTATTCACCAGATAAGTTCGCGGGAATTGAAACTTTCCAAACCAGCCATGAGCGGGTTAACCGTGAACGATCATGTTTGCAAAAAGAACGAATCAACGGCAGACGATTGAATTTTGACCAGAAACTTTTGCAGAAAAATGGACCGTCATAAAAATGGGAAGCCGAGCATGGCATGAACATGGAAGCTGGATGTTGGCCGGGCCGCTGGCATCCGCAAAGAAGCGCCAACCGGCTGCTTCAGCAGCTTATTGATCTTGATGCGGGCGGTGGCTTCTTTCATGTGGTGGGGGTGGCTGATGCCCGGATGCGCGCATGAAGATTCGTGTGCTTACTGGGGAGTAATAATGGGAGTTATGTGTTGCTCACATGCGTGGGGATCTGTTTGCAAAGCAGAATTCTCCACACGCGTGGGTTAGGGCTCCGACCAGTTTTTAGGCAATTTGCTAATTACTTCGGCCATTTCGCCCGCCTTCAATCTCCCAGCCGCCGCCCAGGGCTTTGTACACCGCCACCAGCGTGGTCGCTAGACGGGTCTCGCTTACGGATTGGCGGTCCTGCGCGTCCAGCAAGGTGCGTTCGGCATCCAGTACGGGCAGGAAGTCTGCGACGCCGCTCTGGTATCGTTCGCGGACGAGGGCGACCGCCGCTGCCGCGGCGCGGGCGGTATCCGCCAGATGGTTCAACCGGGCTTGTTCATAGCCGAAATCCACCAATGCGTTCTCGGTTTCCTCGAGTGCGAGCAGGACGGTTTTTTCATAGCTGGCGAGTTCAGCCTCGGCCCGGGCGTTGGCGGCCTTGATGTGTGAGCGAACGTGGCCGAGGTCCAGTGCAGCCCAAGTGAGACGCGGGCCAAAAGAAAACGCGTGGGCGCCGCTGGTGCCCAGTTCCGGGATGGTGGTTGCTTCCAAGGCAACGTGTCCGTTAAAGGTCACGCGCGGGAACAGGTCGGCGGTATAAATGCCGATGCGGGCGGTGGCGGATGCCAAGGCTTGTTCGGCAAAGCGGATGTCCGGACGCCGGCGCAACAGGTCGGCAGGATTGCCGATACTGACCAAAGACGGCAGGTTCGGCAGGGTTGCGGGCGCGGTTAACTCCGGTTCCAATGCGGTGGGCGGACGTCCGGTGAGCACACTCAGGCGATAGGCGGCATGTTTGACGGCGGCTTCCAGCGGGGGAATGCCCGCCAGGGTGGCGCTCCATTGGGTGCGCGCGCGCCCGGCGTCCAACTCAGTGGCGCGCCCGGCCTGCAATTTGGAGAGGGTTAAATCAAGCAACTCCTTTTGGTTGGCGGCATTGTGTCGGGCCACGGCAAGCCGGGACTGAGTGCCGCGCAACTCGAAATAATTGCGGGCAACTTCGGCCACGAGGGTGATCAGCACTTGCTGCCGGGCGGCTGCTACCCCGGCCAATTCGGCCTTGCCGGCCTCCACCCCGCGCCGCACACGGCCAAAAAAGTCCAATTCCCAACTGGCGTCAAAACCCGCGTCGTATAATTCACCTTCACGTTGCGCGTGACTCAAGCCGGGCATGGCGGCTTCGCTGAACATTCGGTTCGCGTAACCGCCGTTAGCCAGCAGGGTGGGGTATTGTCCGGCCCTGGTCTCCACGAATAATGCGCGGGCTTCGCGCACGCGCGCGGAGGCGATGCGCAGATCGTGGTTGTTCGTGAGGGAGGTCTCCACCAAATGCAGCAGGGTGGCATCGTTGAAACCGCGCCACCAATCCGCCACCGTCGCTTGGGGCGAGAGATTCGTGCGGCTGTTGGCAAACGCCGAACTGGTGACCCCGGCGTTGTTCGGAGGGTGGAAGGTGGGACCGACCGCGCATCCGCTCGACAGGAGCAGCGTGCCCAGTCCCGCCGCGAGCAGCGCCGTGGTAATCCCGGTTGCCGGGTGGATTGGCGCCGCCTTGGGTTGGGCAGCGTGTTTGCGCTCCACTATGTGGCGGATAACCAGGTAAAATACCGGTGTGAGGAACAGCCCGAAGAACGTCACGCCCAACATGCCGAAGAAAACGGCGGTACCGATGGATTGACGCATTTCCGCGCCGGCCCCTTTGGAGAGCATCATGGGGAGTACGCCAAACGCGAAGGCGAGCGAGGTCATGAGGATGGGGCGCAGCCGCAAGCGACTGGCCTCCAGGGCGGCCGCCATCCGGTCCTGGCCAGCATCCTGCAATTGGCGGGCGAACTCGACGATGAGGATGGCGTTCTTGCAGGCCAACCCCATCAGCACGACCAGGCCGATTTGAGTGAAAAGACTGTTATCCATGCCGCGCGCCCAGACGCCGATGATGGCAAACAGCAGACACATGGGCACAATCAGGATGATGGCCAACGGCAGCGACCAGCTTTCATACTGGGCCGCCAGCACCAAAAATACCATTAGCACGCATAACGGGAAAATGAAAATAGCGGTGTCGCCGGCTTGGATTTGCAGCAGGCTAATTTCAGTCCACTCCATTCCCATGCCAGGCGGCAGCACTTTATCAGCCAGTTCATCCAGCACCTTGATCGCCTCACCGGTGCTGATTCCGGGCGCTGGTGATCCGGTAATTTCGGCGGCGGGATACATGTTGTAGCGGATGACCGAAGCCGGGGCGGTTATCTCGCGCACTTTGACAATGGTCCCCAGTGGCACCATTTCGCCCATTTCATTGCGAACTTTGAGGTTTACCACATCCTCCGGCTTGCCACGAAATTGAGCGTCAGCTTGGGCGGTTACACGGTAGGGTCGTCCGAACGCGTTGAAGTCATTCACGTAGAGCGAGCCCAGATAGATTTGCAGCGTGTCCCAGACGGTGCTTAACGGCACCTTCATGGTCTTGGCCTTGGCGCGATCCACGTCGAGAAAAATTTGCGGCACATTGGCGCGGAAGGTGCTGAGCGCACCGGCAATGCGTTTATCCTGGTTGGCGGCCGCCATCAGTTGGTAGGTCGCAGCCTGCAGGGCAGGGAAGCCCAGTTGGTTGTGGTCTTGCACCTGAAGTTTAAAGCCACCAACCAAGCCCAATCCATCCACCGGCGGTGGACCAAATACCCCAATGAAACCCTCCTGGATGCCCGATAGTCGGGCGCGCAACTGCGCGGCAATAACGTTACCCGTGAGATCGGGTTCCGGTGGTTTGCCGCCCAGCCAGGAGCGCACTTGGGCAAAAAGTCCGCTGATCGCGCCATGTTTCACACGGTCGCGAAACGGTTCCAACGGAATAAAGAAACTGGCGGCGTTGGCCTGGCTGCCGAGCGTCACAAATGACAGACCGACGATTTCCACAACGCTCCCCACGCCCGGAGTTTCCCGCATGATTTTGGACATCTGCTTGCTGACCGTCCGGGTACGCTCAATCGAGGCACCGTCCGGCAATTGCACATAGGCAATCAAGTAACCTTTGTCTTGCGGTGGAACGAAACCGACGGGCACGGTATGAAAGCCAAACCAAGTCAGCGCCAACAACCCGACGTAGAGCACCAAGGCGATGCCGCAGTGGCGCAAAACTCGTCCCAATATGGCCAGGTACCCATTGCGTCCGGCCTCGAAGAGGCGGTTAAATCCGGTGAATATCCAGCCGACGGAATAATGGATCACCTGGCCGATGAAATCCTTTTTCTCATGATGCGGCTGCAATAGCAAGGCGGCCAGCGCCGGGGAGAGCGTCAGGGAATTAAAGGCGGAAATCAGTGTGGACACGGCGATGGTTAGCGCGAACTGCCGGTAGAATTGGCCGGTCAACCCGCTGAGGAACGCCGTGGGAATGAACACCGCCGCCAGCACCAGTGCGATGGCGATCACCGCGCTACTGACTTCGTTCATGGCCTTTTGGGTGGCCTCGACGGGCCCAAGCCCGAGCGCGATGTTGCGCTCGACGTTTTCCACGACCACAATAGCGTCATCCACCACGATGCCGATGGCGAGCACCAAGCCGAATAGGGAGAGGTTGTTCAGCGAAAAACCCATCAACGCCATGACTGCAAAGGTGCCAATGAGGGACACCGGCACCGCGAGCAGTGGAATGATGGAGGCGCGCCAGTTTTGCAGGAACAAAACCACCACGATGACGACCAGCAGCATCGCTTCCATGAGGGTTTTGACGACCGCGTGAATGGACTCACGAATGAAGCCGGTGGTGTCGAACACGATCTTATAGTCCAGGCCGGATGGAAAGTCTTTCTTCATCTCCTCCATGGCGGCATGCACCTGATCCGAGGTTTCAATGGCGTTGGAGCCGGGCAATTGGAAGATGGCAATCACCACGGCGGGTTCGCCGTCAAGATAGTCGCGCAAGTTGTAATCGTTGGCGCCCAGTTCGATTCGGGCGACGTCGCGTAACCGGGTGACCTGATTATTGGCGCCAATTTTCAGGATGACCTCGCCGAACTCTTCCGGGGTGGAAAAGCGGCCTTTGGTCTGGGCGGTCAGTTGGAACAGGTTTCCCGGCGGTTGCGGTTGCTGGCCAAACACGCCAGCGGCCACCTGAATATTTTGTTCGCGGATCGCAGCGACGATTTCCGGCGCCGTCAGGTTACGGGAAGAGGCTTTGTTCGGATCAATCCACACGCGCATGCTGTATTCGCTGACGCCGAAGATACGCACATCCCCCACGCCCGGCAGGCGTGCCAATTTGTCTTTGACGTGCAAAAACGCGTAGTTGCCCATGTACAAATCGTCATAGGTGGCGTTGGGCGAGACGAGGTGTACCATCAGGGTAATGCTGGGCGAGCGTTTCTGAGTCATGACGCCGAGTCGGCGCACTTCCTCGGGCAGGCGCGGCAAGGCGGTGGCGACCCGGTTTTGCACCTGCACCTGGGCCATGTTCAGATCAGTGCCGGTCTTAAAGGTGATGCCGATGCGCAACTGGCCGTCACTGCTGCAGGCGGAGGACATGTAGAGCATGCCCTCGACGCCGTTGATTTCCTGTTCCAAGGGGGTTGCGACCGTCGAGGAAACCGTCTCCGCGCTGGCTCCGGGATAATTGGCCATGACGAAAACCGTTGGCGGTGTGACTTCCGGGTATTGCGCGATGGGCAGGGTGAACAGGGCCACCAAGCCCAGCACCACGGTGATGATGGATAGCACGCCGGCGAAGATTGGCCGGCGGATGAAGAAGTGCGAAAATTTCACAAGTGCACAGGGTTAAAGTTATCGTCCACCATTACTTGGTTGCGGCGGGTGACGCCGGCGTACCCGCGACAACTGGTGGCACCACCTGCACTTTGCTGCCTGGTCGGGCCATCATCAGACCATTGACCACAATGCGGTCTTCCGTGGTCAACCCTTCCAGGACCGTCCGCTTGCCTCCATGTTGGCGTCCGACCTTGATGGGGCGCGGCACCACGACGCTGTCTTTGTTCACGGTAAGCACGAATTTATTGCCTTGGTCCGAGCTGATGGCGTCGGCGGGAATCAGCATGGTTGCCTCCGGTTTGCCCGCCGGCAGCCGCAAGCGCCCAAACATGCCGGGCAACAGCGCGCGATCCGCGTTGTCGAACACTGCACGCATTCGGATCGTGCCGGTTTTGGCATCCACTTGGTTGTCGAAGAAGTCTAGGCGTCCCGGGTGCGGGAAACCGTCTTCGTTTACGAGCGCCAACGCGCACACGACCGATCCGGCATTCGGGCCGGTACCGGTGCCGGCGCTGCCACTGCTGCGATAGCGCAGGAAGGATAATTCATCCGCGTCAAAGTAACAGTAAATCGGGTCGGTGGTGACAATGGTGGCCAGCACCGTGGAAGTGCCGTTGCCGCCTTGGATCAGGTTACCCACCGTTACCTGGCGTCGGCCAATACGCCCACTGATGGGCGCTTTGATGCGCGTATAGGACAAGTTGAGTTGCGCAACGGATTCCGCAGCTTGGGCTGCCGCCTCAGCGGCTTTGGCGGACGCTTGGGCAGCCTGGGCTTCGTGCACCGCCTTGCTGCGGTTGTCGTATTCCTCCTCGGAGATCGCCTTGGTGCCGCGCAGACTTTCAGCTCGCTTTAAATCGTTCATGGCCAGTTCGGCATGGGTTTCGGTCCGCTGATATTCGGCATGGGTACGCTGGCGTTCGGCTTGGGCGCGCTCCAGATCAGCCTGGTATGGCTTGGGGTCAATGAGGAAAAGCAGGTCGCCGGCTTTGACCTCCGCCCCATCGGTGAATTGGATGGCATGGAGATAGCCAAAGACACGCGCCCGGATTTCGACCGTTTCCACCGCTTCCAGATGGCCGGGAAATTCGTCCCAGTTGGTGACCACCATGATTTGCGGTTGCGCCACGGTAACCTTGGGTGCGGGTGGATTCGGCGCTTGGGGACGGGAGCAGGCGGTAAGGGTGGCCAGGCCGGCGATGACAGCCAGGCTGGCACGGGCAGGTTGTTTAAATATCTGCATGTACTTGGGTCTTTTCATTAATAACGTATTCTTAAAGCAATTAATTGGGATTTAAAATTCATCAGGGCCGGGTTTCCTGGAAGCCGGCACCAAAAAAATGGGTCATTTGCGCTAACACCGTTTCGGTGTCGTGCGGATCACAGGCTCCGCCGGTTTTCTCCTTGAGGTTGCCCGCATTGCACAAGATGAACGCCAGTGCGCCCCACACAAATTCCATGCGCCACTGAAGCGTTGACCGCGCGGTTTTTGGAAAGCGTTTTTGCAGGGTCTGGACAAACGCCTCGCGCAGCTCGTGGTATTGGGCGCGGATCAATTCCTGGGTCTGCGGGTTGGGTTCCGTGACCAGGCGTCCGATGAGTCGTTTGACCATCCGGCTTTCCCGCGAATCCGTGGCGGCCAGGCGCAACGGGGGAAGAATGATGGCTTTGAGCACATTTTCCACCGGGACCGGCTTGCCGTTAGCCTCCTGCTGGAACCTGGCCAGCAACTCGCGCTGCTCCTGCGCGAGGGGACCAATCCGGCGGTTCAAGACCGCCGTCATCAAACCATCCTTCGAGCCAAAATAATAATAGACGGTGGCGAGGTTGACCCCGGCATCCAGCACAATGTGGCGCAGCGACGCGCCTTCAAACCCGGAATCCGCGAACGCATGCTCGGCGGCATCCAGGATTTTGAGTTTGCTCGCATTCTCAGTGACTCTGGCCATAAAAATAAACGTTCGTTGTAAACAAACGTTCAATATAATATGTCACCCAAACCCTTTGTCAACAGATCCTGATGGATCTCCGCATGGCTCTTATGGCAACCCGTTTCGGATCCGCTTTGATTCCTGGTGTTCGGAGTTTAGAATTCTGCCAGTCAGCACACTGGAAACGCGCCTCCAATAACCTCTTATGGCACCACAACGGCGTTCGTTGTGGTGGCGGTTTGCACATAGGTGCGGAGCAGGGAAGACGGCAACGCCGGCATGGGGGGCATGGGCACCTTGCGCACGAGGTTTCGGGCCAGTTGGCGTTCCTGCGCGGACATGGATTGCCAGCGGGTGACGTTGGCCAGAAACAGTTGCCGTTCCTCGGGCGTCATGATGGCAAATTGCGTAAAGGAATTCAGGCATCGTTCCCGTTCAACGGAAGGCAGTTTTTCAAAGGCATTGATGATTTGCTCCGCCACGTTGCGTTCGGGTTCCGATAAGCCGCGCAAAGTCTTGTTGCGTTCGAATCCGCTCAGCTCGAGGAAACGCGCGAAACGGTTGATGAGATTGGTGCGTTGGTTTGGCGGCAAATCCTGCAAGGCGTTGAGGGCAGCGTTGATTTTCTGCCGGTCTTGGAATGGCAATAATATCGGTAAGGGAGGCAAGGCTGGCGGCGGTGGCCCCGGGGTTGTCACGCGCACCAAATTGGACAGCGCATCTTCGCTGCGCAACACCTCCTGTTTACTTTCGGGGGAAAGTTGATCCCAGCGTTTCAGACGCTCTTGCAGCAAGGGCCGCAGGCGTTCGGGGCAGCGCATGACCAACTCTTCCCGTTGAGTGCCCTGGGCTTGCAGCAGCGGCTGGATATACCAGCGCAGTTCGGTCAGGGTCAGACGCAATTCCCGCAAATGCGCCGGTAAGGTCAAATACTCGTTCAGTTTGGCTTCCAAAGCCGGGCGCTGTTCCGGTTTGCGCCTGGCCAACCAGGTGGCACGCCCTGACTCATTGGTGGCCAGCAGGGTGCGAAAAATGCTGATCGGACACGGCGGCAACGGGGGTATGGGCAGCATCGGTGGCATTGGCGGAGTGGGTGCCGCAGCAGCAGAGGCCAGGCCCAGGATGATGATAAGCATCAGGACCACTTCCCGCGAAAAGCGTCGGACTGCGTTGGACAGAGAGTGCCTCACTTCAACAAGCTTAGAAGTTCCATGTCCGGTCCGGTGGTTCCCAGCCGGCGGATGGCATCAAAGTCCTGCCAGACCTCCACCGTTTTCATTTGGGAAGACGTGGAGACGTTCGCGAGCAGGCTGACTTCCTTGACACTGACCACCAGTTCAGAGCGAACCGAATGTTGGTGCTGAAGATAACCCATTACGCCAATTCCCACCACAAACAGGCCCATGGCAAAACGCGGCAACCAAAGGCGGCCGGGGCCGAAAACGCGATCCAGCCAACTCGTTTGGGTGGTCGCCACGACGGTTTCCTGGTCAATCGCCTGCAATACTCGATGGGTAAAATTGGACGACACCGGCACATCCGGCAGCCCGCGCAAAGCGCTGGTCAAAGCCAGCTCGGCCGCCCATTTGGCGCGTGCCTCGGGGTGGTTTGCCAGCCAAGTCTGAAGCTCAGCGCACTCAGGCGTGGTCAACTCGCGTCGCCAAGCGGCTTCGAGCAATTGGTTCATGTCAGCGTCATTCATAGACGTTCTTCAGGGTAATAAACCGCCCCGGGAGGAAAGTTGTGGCGTTTTTGAACCCCTCGGATCGGGCCATTTCACTATCCTTTTTGAACGTTGCTCCCTATACTGACGCCGGCATGAAGAAGACACCTATCATGGCATTGCGGCGCGCCTATCCGTTGATGCGCGCGCGGTTCGGTCACCTGCAATGGTGGCCGGGCGAGACGCCTTTCGAGGTATGTATCGGTGCCATCCTGACCCAGAACACCAGTTGGTCCAACGTTGAACGGGCCATCGCCAATCTCAAAAAAGCGGGTACTCTCACTCCCCAAGCCATGTACACCATGCCCGAACTGGAACTGGCGCAACTGATCCGTCCATCCGGTTATTACAACCTCAAAGCCAATCGGTTACGTGCTTTTATACATGTGCTCATGGAGGAATATGGTGGCGATTTGCAGCGATTTTTTTTGGGGTGTACCGCCGATGTGCGGCAACGGTTGCTGGCCATTCATGGGATTGGCCGGGAAACCGCCGACAGCATGTTACTCTATGCTGGTGAGCATGCCAGCTTCGTGATTGACGCCTACACAAAACGTATTTTCACCCGTCACCATTGGTGGCAGCCATCGCGCAACAAGCACCCCCAAAAACACCCGCCTGCCAAAGGAACTACCGCCGAGGAATATGAATCGCTTAAAAGCCTTTGCGAACACGCGTTATCTGACCATCCGGAAGATCCGTTGGATTATTGGCAGGATTACCATGCCCAACTGGTCATGGTTGGCAAACACCATTGCTTGAGCCGACAGCCTCAGTGTGCGGACTGTCCATTAGCGCCGTTACTGCCAGCCTGGGTTAGCTGAAAATTCCATTAATTTTGAATAAAGTGGGCGGCAAAAACGTTTTTTCTTTGAATATTGGCGGGATTGCCGTAAAAAAGCGCCCGTAACGTGAAACTGAAATATACTATGAAAATGATTACTCTTGCCATCCTGGGCGCGGCACTCGTGGTGCCGGGCAGCGCCTTGGTTACCACCACCGCCGCGCAGGACAAGGCTCCGCTGGCGATTCAATTTCCGCAGCCCACCTTGAAGGGCACCCCGGAAGATCTCCCGACCGGCCCCCACATTGAACCCCCTTCCGACAAGCCCCCGAAACCCCTGATGGTGCCGTCTGATGTCAAGAACGTGGCGCTTAACAAGCCCGTCACCAGTCCGGCTCAGGTCATCACCGGGGAACTCAAGCAGATCACCGATGGCAACAAGGAAGCCTTCGACGATCAAGTGGTGGAAATGAAGAAGGGCCTTCAATATATCCAGGTGGACTTGGAAAAGGAATACCAGATTTTTGCGATTGCGATCTGGAACGACCATCGCTATGTCCAGGCCTATCGCCGTATCATCATTCAGTTGGCGGATGACGCGGAATTCACCAAGAATGTCCGCACCTTGTTCAACAACGACTATGAGAACAAGGCGGGCTTTGGAGTGGGCACCGACCGTGAATATTTTGAAAACCGCTACGGCCGTACGATTGACGGGAAGGGTGAAAAGGCCCGCTATGTGCGCTGGTACAGCAACGGCAGCAACGCCAGCGCGTTGAACAACCGCCAGGAAATCGAAGTGTACGGGAAATAAGCGTCCGCATTTTTCATGCTCTGCGATCAGCCAGGTGGATTTCCACCTGGCTGATTTGTTTCTGCAACAAAGGTGAAAACCCAGTCTTTGACAGGCCCGGCGATTCTGATAAGGTGAAGGCATGGAAATATTACATGCTCCATGGCGGATTGAATATATCCTGGCGCCGAAGCCGCCGAAGTCAGCGGCTTCGTTGTTTACGCAAATTGCGCAAGCCAACGACGACGTGGCCAATCATGTCGTGGTGCGCGACCGGACTTGCTATGCCTTGCTGAACGCATTTCCCTACAACGGCGGGCATCTGATGGTGGTGCCCTATAAGCAGGCTGCCGATCTCAGCGAATTGACGGTCGAGGAAATGTCGGACCTGATGCAACTGTTGCGGCGATGCATCCAGGCGCTCAAGCAGGTGATGCGACCGGATGGGTTCAATGTGGGGATTAATCTTGGCCGGGTGGCAGGTGCGGGAATTGAGGAGCATTTGCACATCCATGTGGTGCCGCGTTGGAGCGGCGACACCAATTTCATGCCGGTACTGGCCGGCACCTCGGTGGTGCCGGAAGCGTTAAAGGAAGTCGCGGCCAAATTGCGAGCCGTGCTGGCCGCCGAAACCACCTCGTCCACCTAAGCTGTCATGCCGATCGAAACCTTGCATTTTGACAACGCGCGACTGGCGCAATCGCTCTATAACAATGAGCCGGCCAACCTGGCGGCCCTGGAGAAAACGCTGGGGGTCAAGACCACCTCGCGCGAGGGCTGGATCAAACTCGAAGGCACGGAAGAGGCGGTGGAACGCGCGCGGCAGTTGTTCCAGTTGTTGGAAAGTTCCATCCAGACCGGGGGGCACATTCGGAACCGGGAATTCAACCAGGCCTTGCACGTGGTGCAACAGGATGGCGTGGCCGCGCTCAAGAGCCTGTTCGCCGACCAAATCCTCACCTCCACCAAAAAGGCGCGCATCAGCCCAAAAACCGTGGGGCAACGCAAATACCTGGAGGCGATCCGTTCACATGATGTCACTTTGGGGCTCGGACCGGCTGGCACGGGAAAGACCTATCTGGCGATGGCGATGGCGGTGAGTTCCCTGCGGGAGGAACAGGTCAGCCGCATTATTTTAACCCGGCCCGCCGTCGAGGCGGGCGAGGCCTTGGGCTTCCTGCCCGGTGATTTGCAGGAGAAACTGTCACCGTATCTGCGCCCGTTACACGACGCGCTCATGGACATGTTGCCGCCGGATGAAATTCAGCGGCACATGGAGCGGGGCTCCATTGAAATCGCACCGCTGGCTTACATGCGCGGGCGGACGTTGAATCACGCGTTCATTATCCTAGATGAGGCGCAGAACTGTACCATGGAGCAGATGTTCATGTTTCTCACCCGGCTGGGTCACAACTCGAAAACGGTGGTGACCGGCGATCCCACACAGGTGGATTTGCCGAAACAGAAACCCTCGGGCCTCATCGAGGCGCGCACCGCCCTGAAACATATTGACGGCATCGCCATCGTTGAATTCCAACGCCGCGACGTCGTCCGCCATCCCCTGGTGCAACGCATTATCCATGCTTACGAGGAATACCGTGGCAAAGCACAAAGCACCTGACCCCTCCGCTGGCCGTTTGCTGGTCATTCACAACCGGCAGCGAGCGAAATCGGTGAACGTATCCCGGTTCCGCCGGCAAGTGCGGCGCGTCCTGGAAGAGGAGTTATGGCTGATGAATTATGAAGTGTGCCTGCATTTGGTGGGTTCGCCAGAGATGACACGGATCAATGAGACCTTTCTGCAACACGCGGGTGACACTGACGTGATTACCTTCACCCACCCCGGTATGCCCGGTTCCGCCGTGTTATACGGGGAAATTTTTATTTGCGTGCCAGTCGCAGTACGGCAGGCGGTCACTTATCGTACCCGCTGGCAGGATGAAGTCACCCGGTATGCGGTGCATGGCATCCTGCACCTGCTGGGCTACGAGGACGCGCAGCCGGTATCCCGCCGAAAAATGAAACGAGAGGAAAACCGCCTCATGCGCCAGTTGGAAAAACCGTCATCCGGAACAACCAAAACGTGAATACGGCACAAAAAACCAATAAATCATTCTTTGCGCGGTTCCAGGCCAATTTTTTCACCGGCTTGGCCATCGTGCTGCCGGGGGCGCTGAGCATCGCTTTGGTGGTCTGGGTATTTCGTAATATCGCCAATGTCACAGATGCGCTGCTGCTCTTCATGCCAAAACACTGGACCCACCAGGACGGCGGACAAGGCCCGTTCTACTGGTACAGCAGTTTGCTGGCGCTGGCCATGGCCGTGGTGCTGATCACCATCATCGGGCGTCTGGCCCGTGAATACCTCGGCCAAAAAGCCATCAAGTACATGGAAGACCTGATGTTGCGTGTGCCGCTGGTCAACAAAGTGTACAGCACCATCAAACAGGTCAACGAGGCATTCACTGGCAATAAAACCGCCTTCAAACAGGTGTGTCTGCTGGAGTATCCGCGCACGGGCGTGTACTCGGTCGGGTTTATCACCAGTGAGCAATTGAAGCCCATCGTCAAGGACAACCGGCAGCATCTCGTCAGCGTGTTCATTCCTACCACCCCCAACCCCACCAGTGGCTTCATCGTCCTCGTGCCGGAGGCGGAAGTGACCAAGCTGGACATCTCCGTGGCCGATGGCATCAAGTTCATCATCAGCCTCGGCGCCCTGACGCCGGATCAGCAGCAAACCCAGGTGGATCAATTGAAACCCGACGCATGAGTGCTTACCCTCCCCATGAACCCCCTCATCCCGTGCTTCTCCCCCAGGGGGGAGAAGGTGCCCGCAGGGCGGTTCAAGGGGGCAAAGAGCGGAATCTGGTTTCGGGGAATTCTCACCCTGGACGAACCCACCCGTCGCCCATCTGCCCATCATGGAAGAACGCGCCACTGGTCTGATATTACGCACCCGGCTCCTGACCGAGACCAGCCTGATTGTCCACTGGTTGACCCCGGATCAAGGGCGTTTGGCTACCGTGGCCAAAGGCGCGCGCCGTCCCAAATCTCCGTTGCGCGGCAAGCTGGACCTGTTCTACCTTGCAAATTTTACCTTTGCGCGCAGTCTGAAATCCGACCTGCACAACCTGCGCGAAGTGGAGTTGGTGGAAACCCATGAGCCATTGCGCCACGATCTGACCAAAATCCAGCAAATGGCCTATGCCGCCGGTTTGATCGAACAGAACACCGAGACCGATACTCCACTGCCCGAACTCTACGAACTGTTGCGCTCCTTTTGCGCCTGTGTGTCCAAACAGCGGACGCACCTACGCTACCCGTTAGCCTTTGAATTAAAGCTGCTGGCCGAACTGGGATTGCTCCCGGATTTTTCCGCCTTGCGCCACGCGGATACGGTAAAAACCGCTCTGGCCCAACTGCTGGAATCGGACTGGGCCACTCTGGCGCTGCTTGAACTGTCGCCCGCCATTCTTGACGAGATAAATCATTTTCAGCACGGCCACCTGATTTATCATCTAGGCCGCCTTCCCGCCTCTCGCAGCGCCGCCATGCACGGGGAGGTTGGTGTCTGATTGGGGCACCTGACAAAAGTCCAACCGGGAATGAAAAAATACGTGCCTGTGCTGCCGTATCACCCGCATGCCGACTTGAGGGGACGCCGAAGGCTCTGGTTGGGAAGATAGAGTGATTATAGTAAGGAAAGTCCAATTGAGGATTAACTATAAAAATTAATGCTTGCCATTAGAACAAAATATGCATAGCGTCCACTTTACCCGAATCTGAATTTGGATAGCGAATGAAGCCAATTGAGGATGATTTTTCATTGTGCCTGCCGGCCAAACCGGCAAGGAAGAAACTTTATTGGTTTGGCTTGTGGGCATGGTTATGGCTTGCCTTGCTTTCTTGCCCGGCGGCTACCGCCTATCAGATAGACAGCGTGTTGCGTACGGCGGGGGGAGGCGCACCGCTGGTAAGTTCCGTCCAGACCTTCGGCATACCCAACGTTCCAGCGGGACAGCAGGTAACTTTCAGTTTTGGCTTTGCGACGGATGAAGATTTATTGAGCGGGAGTTTTTGGGACGCGGCGACCGTGACGCTGCGCGAAGTACTCAGTGGTTTGACTGAACAGTTTGTGACCATTGACCGGACCGGAGTTTATTGGGCCCCATCCAATCCGGGTGGATTGACGTTGAGTCCAGATCTGATTACGCGCACTGCGATTGCCTTTCCCACACTTTCTTCCACCCCATCAAACCAGTGGGCGTTCACCGTTAGCGCGCCGGTGCCGGTGGAATTTCAGGGTAAAACCGTGGAGCTTTACCTGGATCTTTTCGACAACCAGAATGCCCAGCAGTCGTTAGCCTGGATTTCCCAGGTGCCGGAACCGAATGGGTGGTGGCTGGCGCTAACGGGTGGCGCTTGCTGGTGTACTTTGAGGAGGCTTAAACCATGGAATTCATGATGCCATCAGTGGTTCGGTGGAGGACGCTCTGGCTGGCCGCGCTCTGCCTATGCCTGGGGCGGGAGTTGGCCAACGGTACCACACTGAAAAATTTGGTTATTAACGGCAATCCGGTGGCTTTGGTGGAGGTGACCAACGGCCTGCAAGTTCGGTTTACCGCCATGCGTTACAATCGC
>JBAXGN010000058.1 GCA_037139415.1 Verrucomicrobiota bacterium
AACAACAAAAAACAAAACAAAAAAACATTTACACAATTATATTTACAAAACCTCACCAAGTGTTCTTGAAATAGTATCCAGTGTTTCGGAATATTTATCCGGTGTTCTGGAAGCTCCATCCGGTGTCATGGCAGTACTAGCAAAAGTTATATCCGTATCGCCAAGAGATGCTATGTTGGCCAGAGAACACGCTGCCGTGGTGGGTAAAGCCAAGGCGCGCCATGGTTTGGGTAGTCGCGGACGTGAGTCCGCGCTGATCTGCTCAGGGAGTGTCAGTGCGGGCGCGACCGCCGATGGGGCCAAAACCGAACGATGCGCCGACTCACGTCGGCGGCACGGGGATGGGAAACAAGCTCGGCCTTATGGGGAATCCAGACAGTCCCGCACCATGGCAACGAGCCGCGAGGGATTGTAGGGCTTGGCCAGGTAGTACTTGCCTTCGGAGGCTTGGAGATCCTCGCCCTGGAGTTTCTGATTATACCCACTGCTAAGAATGATCTTAAGCCGGGGGCGGTCGGCTTTGAAAAGATTAGCCAGATCCTTGCCGTTGATGCCGCCGGGCATGACAATGTCCGTGAACAAAAGGTGAATCTGGTCCCGGTTTTGTCGCCACAGCTCCATGGCTTGCTGGCCATGGGCGGCGGTGAATACTTTGTACCCGCAATCTTCCAGCACCCCTTGCACCAGTGTGCGCACCCCATCATCATCCTCCACCACCAGCACGGTTTCCGTGCCGCCCGGCGTTCGTTGGGCAACGGCAGGTTTGCTGGTACTCGGCACGCTTTGATCCAAGGCGGGCAGAAATACCTCGAAGGTCGAGCCTTGGCCCATCTTGGTGGTCACCAGCACCCAGCCTTTATGCTGTTGCACAATGCCATAGGCGGTGGCCAACCCCAAGCCGGTGCCCTTCCCAACATCCTTCGTGGTGAAAAAAGGTTCAAAAACATGGGGTAAATGCTCCGGCGCAATCCCGCAACCCGTATCCGTGACCCGCAGGCACAGGTAGTCGCCGGGGATCGCATTGGCAGACGGCGGCAACGGTGCATCCGTAATCTTCTGGAGCGAAACCTCAATGGTCAGCACCCCGCCCTTGGGCATGGCGTCCCGTGAATTCACGGCCAGGTTCAGCAACACCTGTTCAATCATGCCGGCATCCGCCTGAATCCGTGGCAGCCCCGCGGGTAAACGCAACTGCATCGAAATATCCTCCCCCAGGATGCGGTTGAGCATCTTGCTGAGATTGCTCACCACCTCGCACAAATCCACCAACTCCAACGCCATCACCTGCCGCCGGCTGAACGTCAGCAATTGCCGGGTCAAATTGGCCGCCCGCTCCGCCGCTCGGGTAATTTGGTCCAAGGACTCCGCGTTGACCGTTACCGCCCGGCCTTTGGTGGTCATTAATTGTGCATTGCCCAGGATGATGGTCAGCAGGTTATTGAAGTCGTGCGCCACCCCGCCGGCCAGTTGCCCGATGGCCTCCAGCTTTTGGGATTGGCGCAACTGATCCTCCACCTGCCGCCGCTCTTGAATCTGTTTGCGCAAATCCTCATTGACCCGTTCAATTTCGCGCGCGCGCAATTCCAGTTCCTCGTTCAACTTGCGAATTTTCTCCTCCACCTCCTTGTACCGGGTGACATCCTGGACCACCGCCTGAAACTCCGTGGCATCGGCCACCGGACCAAACAACCGCCGAATCGTAAATTGCTGCCAGATAAACTTGTGATCCGACAGGTGAACTTTCTGGTCATAGGAGACGGTCGGATGCTCGGGGGTCAACGTTTGAAAATACTGCAAGGGAATCTCGCGGTCCTCCGGCGCCAGCATCGTCAGAAAATTACTGCCCATTAATTCTTCGCGGCTCTTTTCATAGAACCGGCAATACGCTCCGTTGACAAACGTGATGATGCCTTCCGAGGTAAAACGCCAGATCAGATCCTTCTGATCTTCCACCACCGTGCGATAACGTTTTTCACTTTCCTCGACGGCGCATTCCGCCTGCCGGCGCTCTAACACCGTGGCCGCCAGAAGCAGGTTGCTGATGGCCAGAATGCCCAGGTAACAACCAATGATCAGTAAACTTTCCTTTTCATTGGCGCTTACGAATGGCCCCCGGCCCTGCTGCAAGGAGTAAATCGCCACCGCCGATAACACGAGCGTGCTCAGCGTGGCGCCGCGCTGACCAAACCGCAACGAACCCCAAACCAAAAACGGATAAGGCAAATAGGCCAGTGGATAATTCTCGATCCCATACCCGAACCAGGAATGAAACGAAAAACTCACCGTGCCCGCCAGACCACCGGCCCAGAGCAGAAACTCCACCATGCGTGGGGAGCGCCATTCGATGGTCCGTGCCGGGGAAACCCAAGCCAAAAAGAAAGGCGTAATGATGAGTCCCGCCATCATGTTGGGAATCCACCAACTCAGCACCGTGGAATAAAGATCATCCCAGTCGGCCGCGCCGTCATAAATCAAACCCACGGCACTGCAAGCTGCATTCATCGTAGCGCCAACCAGGCAGGTGAGCCCGACAAACGCAGCGACATCGCGCACCCGTTCCATGGGCTTTTGAAAACCCGCCAGCTTTTCCAGCAAATGGACGCAGACCAGAGCGCCCACCGTATTGCCGACCATGGTGCCCAGCGTGAAATACCCCACGTCCCTGCCGTTCATCAGCGAAAACACGATGGCGCCTGCTGCCACGCCCGGCCAATACTGTTTGCCAAAAAGCAACAGGGCTGCCAACGCGATGGCAGCCTGGGGCCACACCAGGGTTAATTTGCCGGACATGAAGGTGATCTCGCTTCCCACCAGGCCACAGACAAAATACACTGCGACCAAGACCACGATCCGTACGATAGTTATTGATGCAATTGGGTTCACTGATTGCCAGGCCAAAACAACCAAAACTGCGACGCGCAGCAAGCTGTTAAGCCATGTTGGTACTATGGCAAAATCGCGGCTGACTGCAACTAAAAACAAACGACAACCAACGCGGCGCGTCGCCCGCCGCCCCCCTTCTCCCCCGACGGTTGCCACCGCACTCCAATTTTTGGCCGTACGGTTGCGACATGGTTTTTAGATTTGAATTCTTGATCCCGGCCAATTTCATCTTATGCTTGGTCCATGCGTGTGGTCAATGTCCCGCTCGGCGGGCGAAGTTATTTAATCATGGTGGCGGGCGGTCTGCTGGATCGCCTGGGGGAAGAGTGCCGCAATCTCAAGTTGGGGCAACGTTGCGCCGTGATCACGGATGCCAACGTCGCGCCGCGCTATGCCAAGCGGGTGCTGGCGAACCTGACGCAGGCGGGGTTTGCGCCGGTGTTGTTCACGATCCCGGCGGGGGAAAAATCCAAGTGCATCCGGCAGGTGGAGCGGTGTTATGATGCGCTGGCGCAGCATCGGTTGGAGCGCAAGTCGTTCATCGTCGCGCTGGGGGGCGGGGTGGTCGGGGATCTGGCGGGGTTTGTCGCGGCGACGTATCTGCGCGGGATTCCGTTCGTGCAGGTGCCGACGACGCTGCTCTCGCAGGTGGATAGTTCGGTGGGCGGCAAGACGGGGGTGAACCTGAAGGCGGGGAAAAACCTGGTCGGCGCGTTCTATCAGCCGCGCCTGGTGTTGTGCGACCTGGATACGTTGAAGACGCTGCCCAAGCGGGAGTTCAAGGCCGGGCTGGCCGAGGTGATCAAATACGGCATCATCTATGACGCCGCGTTCTTTGCGCGGCTGGAGGAGCATCTGCCCGCGCTGTTGAAGCTGGACCCGGCGTTGCTCGCCGAGGTGGTGGCGCGCAGTTGCGAGATCAAGGCCGAGGTGGTGGGGCAGGATGAAACGGAGAGCGGCCTGCGGGCGATTCTGAATTTCGGCCACACGATTGGCCACGCGATTGAGGCGATCACGCGTTACGGGACCTACTTGCACGGCGAGGCGATTTCCATCGGGCAAGTCGCGGCGGCCAGCATCTCGGCGGCGCAGACGGGGCTGCCATCCGCAGACGTGCCGCGCATTGAAGCGTGGTTCAAGCGGGCGGGATTGCCGACGCAGATTCAACTCACCCGCGCGCAGTTCGCCCGGCTCATGGCCGCGATGCAGTTGGATAAGAAGGTCAGCGGTGGCGAGGTGAAATTTGTCCTGGCCAAGCGGATTGGCGAGGTGACGTGGGGCCAGGCGGTCCCGGAATCGGCAATTAAACAGGCTTTGCATCTTGGCTTTTAACGGCATACTAACACCATGGCTGCTGTTTCAGAAACGATTGTCCGCGAATACTTCGAGTTGCAGGGCTTCTTTGTCCGGCAACAGCGCAAGACCCGCACCCCGCTCAAGGGGGATGATGATGATGTGGATTTGTTCGTCATCAACCCGCACCCGCAACCGTCGGCGGTGAGTCTGCCGTTCATCTTGAACAGCACAGACCTGGAAAACGTGTCGCGCGCCATGGTGGTCATCCGCGCGTGGCACACGGAAACATTCAGCCCGAGCCTGCTGGCCAATACGCCGGAGATTTTCCGGAACCTGGGGCCCGCGACGTTCCAACTGGCGACCAAGGCGTTCGGCATTGACGGCGAAGTGACCAAAATTCTGGTCGTGCCGGCGTTGCCCGCCGCCCACGAGGCCCGCCAGCAAAGCATCGAAATGCTCAAGGCCAAGGGGATTGACGCGATCATCCCGTTCCGCACCATTTTGTCCAACCTGATCGCGCACATCGAGGTCAACCGCAACTATCAGAAGTCCGATGTGCTGCAAGTGATGCGCATCTTGAAGAACTACGAGTTCATCAAGGAGCCGCAACTGGAATTGTTCAAGATACTGCCGCGCCGTCCGGTGGGCCGCCCCCCAAAGAAAAATCCGGTCCGCGAGCTAACGCCGGAACCCAAAATTGATTAAGGTATGATGCTGGTCATTGATAATTACGACTCCTTCACGTACAACCTGGTGCAATACCTGGGCGAGATGCAGGTGGACCTGCGCATCTTCCGCAACGACCAGATCACGCTGGCGCAGATCGAGGCGCTGAAGCCGGAGCGCATCCTGGTTTCCCCGGGGCCGTGCTCGCCGCGCGAAGCCGGGCTGTCCAACGACGCCATCCGCACGTTTGGCCCGCGCATTCCGCTGTTCGGCGTCTGCCTGGGGCATCAGTGCATCGGGCATACGTTCGGCGGAGAGGTCATCGTCAATTACCGGATGATGCACGGCAAGACTTCGCCCATTAAACATAACGGCAAGGATTTGTTCAAGGACATGCCGAATCCGTTCCTGGCGACGCGCTACCACTCGTTGGTGATCAAGCGCGAGACCATCCCGGATTGCCTGGAGATCACGGCGGAAACCGAGGAAGGCGAAATCATGGGCGTGCGCCATCGCCAATACCCAATCTGGGGCGTGCAGTTCCATCCCGAAAGCATCCTGACGGAGCACGGGCGAACCATCATGCGGAATTTCCTGACACTTAATAAATAACCGCCGTTGCGTCCAACCGACTTTCCGCATACCTGCGCCATCACTTTAATATTTATGAATACTGGATTAGCCCTGAACAATTCCTTAGCCAGCCTGCCGGTGTACCAGCCGGGCCGTCCCATCGAGGAAGTCGCCCGCGAACTCGGCTTGCCGGCGGATGACATCATCAAGCTGGCCTCCAACGAAAACCCGCTCGGCCCCTCGCCCAAGGCCGTCAAGGCCATGTGCCAGGCCGCCGCCAAGGTGAACCTCTACCCGGACGGCAGCGCGTTTTATCTCAAGCAAAAGCTCGCGCGCAAACTCGGTGTCGCGCCGGAGAACCTGATCCTCGGCAACGGTTCCAATGAAATCATTGAGATGGTCGGCCACGCCCTGCTGGAGCCAGGCACGGAAGTCGTCATGTCGCAATACTGCTTCCTGGTGTATCCGATCGTCGCCAAGCTGTTCGGCGCGAAGGTCGTCACTGTGCCAGCGAAGAACCTCGGGCACGATCTCTCCGCGATGCTGGCGGCCGTCACCCCGCAGACGCGCGTGATGTTCGTGGCCAACCCCAACAACCCCACCGGCACCTTGGCCACGCGCAAGGATTTGGAACGCCTAGTGAAGGAACTCCCGCCGCACGTGCTGCTGGCCATGGATGAGGCGTATATCGAATTCCTGGAAGACCCGGTGGACTTCGCCCCGCTGATTGCCTCGGGCAAACGGCCCAACCTCCTGCTCATGCGCACCTTCTCCAAGATTCTAGGCTTGGCGGGATTGCGGATGGGCTACGGCATCGGCCATCCCGACTTCATCGCCGCGTTGGAAAAGATCCGGCAGCCGTTCAACACCAACTCGATTGCCCAGGCTGGCGCGCTCGCCGCGCTGGACGACGCCGCGCACGTACGCAAAACCCGCGCCAACAACCTCAAGGGACTAGCTGTCTATGAACAGGCCTTCCGCAAGCTTGGCTTGGACTACGTGCCGTCCGGCGGCAACTTCATCCTCGTCAAGGTCGGCGAAGGTCAGCACGTGTTTCAGGCCCTGCAAAAGCTCGGCGTCATCGTGCGCCCGATGGGCGGGTACCAATTGCCCGAATGGGTGCGCATCTCCGTCGGCACCCCGGCTGAGAACAAACGCTGCCTGGTCGCCTTGAAGCAAGTTCTGGGAAAGTAGCGTGTGAACCAACCGCTGCCCGAATGGGAGTGGCTGCGCGCCATCGCCGAAACCGAGGTAGCGCAAACCATCAAAGCCCTGCCGGCCCAAATCCGGCAGGAAGCCAACGCCATTCCCATCCTGTTTGAAACCGTCCCCAGCCCGGACCTGGTGGCGGACGGCCTGGAGCCGGATGTCCTCGGGCTGTTTGTCGGCGGCGATCATAACACCGAGCTGGATGACCCGCTGCCGCCGCAAATCATCCTCTACCTGGAAAACCTCTGGCTGATGATCTCCGACGAAGGCGGCGGGGAGGCGGAATATAGGTTTGAAGTCCGCACCACCCTGCTCCACGAACTGGGCCATTACCTCGGCCTGGATGAAGAGGACCTGACCGATCGCGGTTTGGAATAGGGTGTCGAAACTGCGGGTCAATCGCACCAAAGACCATCCGTTTCCTTGCTTTTCGAAGCCTCTTCCCAATGAAAACAGGCGTTGCACTTTAGCCGCTTTCAGTCATCCTTGGTCCGATGGAACACCGACCGGATTCACCGTTGGACGCCCTGTGGCAGGAATACGCACAGGTCTTTCGCGATTGGGACGATCTCACGCTGGCGCGCTGGATGGCGCAAACGCTGGGCCAATTGAAAGGCCGTGTTTGGCGCATGTCCCATCCGTTGGTGGGCACCTATCGCCTGGCGGCCCAAGCGGCCCAGAGCCGCCAGATCTGGCACAAACGGTTGGTCACGCTCCCCTCCCCCTACATCCTCTCCCCCTGTTGTCGCGCGCCCTTTCTGCCGTTAATCACCCGGGACGTCAAGGAATCCGGATTGATCTGCCAGCATTGTAACGAGCCGTTGCTGGCGTTTGAAGATTTGCCCACTGAATTGCAGCCCGCCACCAGCGCGTGGGCCGAGCAGTACGTTCCGTTTCACGCGGTCGCACACTGGGATGACCGCCAGCGCCGACTCGTCCAGAATTACGATGACGCCTGCGAAGAAGCCGCGTTGGGCGTCGAGAAACTGTTCATCCAAGCCCACCAGCACCTCTACCCGCTATTCCTGGATCATTATCCCACATTGATCTGGGAGGATCAGGATGAATGTCTGGACGTTCAGCCCGAGGATATCACGTTTTCGCCATGAAGACCCTCGCCAAGTGGTTGCTGGGCGGTTTCCTGGTTCTGATCGCGCTCCTGGTGATCGGCCTGCTGAGCATGGACACCATTGCCCGCTGGGTGGCCGAAGCGCAACTCAAGCACCAGACCGGGCTGGACATTAAAATCGGCAAACTGGAAGTCGGCATCTTCCATCCGCGCTTTCGCATCGAACACCTCGTCGCCTACAACCGCCCCGAATTCGGCGGCTCGCCCATGGTGGTGATGCCGGAATTGCTGATCGAATATGATCGCGACGCCATGTTGTCGCACACGCTGCATTTAAACCGGCTGCGCTTGAACCTCGCGGAGTTTCATCTCGTGGAAAACGCCACCGGGCTGGTCAACGTCGCCGCACTGTACGACGCCATGACAACCAAAGCGCCTTCACTCAAGGAGGAGAATCCGAAGTTTTCCGATTTCAACCGGCTTAAGATGCAATTCGGCGGCATTGATTCCCTGGAAATCACCGTCGGTAAATTCAAGAATACCCGGCTGCTGAGCCAGCCGGAGGTAAGCGAATACGAGATTGGCTTGAGCAATCGCGTGTTCACCAACCTGCAAACCGAACTCTCCCTGCTGTCCGCCATGGGCCAACTCGCGCTCGAAGGCATGCAAGCCGGGAACGTCCCGCTGTTGAAGGAAACGTCCGCGCCCCCCACCCTGCTTACCAACCGGCCACCGAGCCGTCGCAAAAAGTAACCAGCCACGTTTCGCCAACCGATGGCATCCAATCGGAGCTTGACGCGGTTTCAGGCCACGATACGTTATTGCGCATGATCCCGGTTGAAAACCAATCGGTAACCATTGACACAATTATGACATTGAATCATCAACAACTGACCCGTAGAGACGCATTAACCGCGCTGGGACTCCTGGCACTCTCATGCCACTCGGTACTCGGCGCCGCCCCCACCAAGGGCAAACGCGGCATCGCCTTGCAACTGTACACCATGCGCGATCCCGCGAAAAAAGACCTTTCCGACACGCTCAAGAAAGTACGCGAGATGGGTTGGGAGTATGTGCAGTGGAGCGGCATGCCCAATCTTCCAGCAGAGAAAATCCGCGAGGAACTGGACAAAGCGGGGCTGAAGGCCATCGCGGCCCATGTCGCCATCGAGCCCTTTGAAAAGGAATTTGAGAAGAACGTGCAGATTTGGAAAACCGTCGGCGTGACCGATCTGGCGCCCGGCGGCATGATGAATGATTGCAAGGCCAACTTGGAAGTCTGGCTGAAAGGCGCCAAACGCCTCGACGATCTGGGCGCGAAATTGCGCGCAGCGGGCATCCGTCTCTCCTACCATAATCACAGTTGGGAATTCGAGAAGTTCCCCGGCGACCCGCGCTACAAACTCGATATCCTGCTGGAATCCACCAAACCGGAGAATCTTGCCACCGAACTTGACATGGCTTGGGCCGCCAATGCCGGCGTTGATCCCGCCGCCTATATCCGCAAATTCAAAAACCGGGTCCATGTGGTCCACGCCAAAGACGTCATCCCGGCGAAAGACGGCAAGAAAGCGCAATTGAAGCCGCTGGGTCAGGGAACGCTTAATTGGCCGGAAATCTTTGCCGCTGGCGACGAAGCGGGCATTGATTGGTACATCTATGAACAGGATAACGGAGAAGGTTCACCCTTCGATTACGCGCGCGTCAGCTACGAATTCCTCAAAAAGAGTTTAAAATAAAGCCGTGTCGGTCATGAACCGGAGCCGCAATACTCCGGTTCATTCCATTACTTCACCTCCGCTGTCGGCACCGCCAGATCAGCCGCCAGTGCGCGCGCCACGTCCGCACCAAAGGCGCGGGCGCTTTCCGCGTTGACCTCCACGCCTTGCGCATCGGCATAGGCCAGTTCAAAGGTGGTAACGACGCGCGCGGTGGTGAAAGTATCCCGCACCCAGGCGGAAGAGGATCGTCCCTGAGAGAAGTTGCCGGCGGTGGAATGGCGGCCCAGGAGCCATTGCCTGACGAGACAATCATATCGTCTCATTTAGGGCGTTGTTATAGTGGAACGCCTTTTCTGTCGCGTTGCGGTAAAAGTCGCGTCGGTGGACGCGTCAGCGGAATGCCTATGTTCCATACCCACCGGAAGGCGTCATTTGGGAGCGAGTTCGCCGAACCAATAGGCGGCTGTGACGCCGCCGTCCATGAGGAAGTCGCTGCCGGTGATGAATGCGCCCTCTGGCCCCATCAGGAGAGCACCCACGGTCCCCACCTCATCCGGGGTGCCGGCGCGCCCGACTGCTGACAGTTCGATCATGTGCCGATATCCCTCGCCGCGTGGGCCAGCCAACTCTTCCCTGGCAAGGGGGGTGATGATGATGCCAGGGCTGATCGTGTTGATTCGGGCTCCGCGCTTGCCCCAGCGCACTGCCTCGGCCATTACGCGAAGAGAGTTGCCGCGCTTGGAAAGCTGGTAAGCGCGCAGCGAGTCCGTCACCTGGTCCGGCTGGAGCATCGGAAGGGCGAGCAACTCATCGGCGGGCGTCGTCGCCAGCGCCTTGTTTTGCTCGGGCGTCAGCGCCGGGAGGCGGTGTCCCGACTGCGAGGCAATCACGACGCCCGCACCGCCGGGGGCGATGACATTGCCGAACTCCTCGAGCACGAGCGCGGTGCCATAGAGATCGACCTTAAGAATCGTGGCCGGGGATGCCTGAGAGGGTGACACACCGGCGGCGTGGATCACGCCGGTGACGGCCCCGAGCGCCGTAGCGGTCTCGACGAGCGAGTGAACCGACTGGCGCGAGGAGACATCCACGATCGCTGTGCTCACCGCGAATCCGGCGTCGCCAAGGACTTTTGCGGCGGCATCGGCATTTTCCCGCCGGAGATCTGCCAGCAGGACGTGCTTGCCTGCGCTGACACGGCGCGCAATCGCCTGACCGATTGAGCCGGCACCGATGACGATGATAACGTTGGTCATGGTAGGATTCTTTCTCCAACAGCGAAGTATCGCCCTAACAGATCAGGGCGACTGGCTCTTGGTATGGTCAAAGTGATCGCAAAGGTACCAGGGTCATTTTTCATGGACTTTTGGTTTCCACACCCGATACAGGAATCGCCTGCATCCAGTCGCGCATTGGATTATTCGTATTCATGGTCACGGCGTTCAATATCCCGCCGTTGCGGCTTCCCGTCAAGTGTTGTCCGGCATTTGTCATGAACGTCATGAGTTCACCGCATGATCTGGGTCGTGGTTATCGTTTGCCCCCTTTTTCTCCACGCAAGTACGACTCGATCAGTTCAAAATCATCATCCGTTAGCATGATTTGTATCTTCCAGCCGGGCGTGTCCCAAACGCCAATTTCGCGTTTATATCCTGAAAGTGGATCCCTCATCCAACTCGTCAATGCAGAAGCTTGAATCAACTGCGCATAATCCATTTCGTCTGTGATCGGAATACACTGTTTGACGATGATTTCTTTCTTCTTGAGTTCACGGATAATGTCATCCCCCATTTTTCTTTGGTCTGTCCCTGGCTTAACCGGTGTAAGTTCCACTAAAAGACACTTTCGTCCCCAAATAGTATCTGAATATAAAAACAACCTCGGTATTTGTTCCATGTAATACCCGCGAACCCACACCATATAGCGTTTCACAGGCCATTTCTCAACGCCTTTGAAGATCAGGCTTTCGACATCAGTTCCAGGCTTGTACAACAATGGCGATCCGATTCCGTAATTAATGTTTTTCCCATTAATGATTCCACGTGTCACAACTGGAAACAGAAGCACTTGATCAAGATCAATGGGGATAATTCGACCAATGCGTTCTGCAATGCTTTGATTTGCCGATTCTTCAACGAAACAGTAGGGCAATCCAACGGTCACGCCATGACCATGACTACCAGTGACGCATCCACTCACTGCAAAGAGCACAACCGCAAGGAATATAATATTCGGCACTCTCATATAAGCTGCCTCTTTCCATTTTTTAACAGAGTCAAACCATAGGATGAGTCATTTTTCATTGACTTTCCGTTCCCACGCCCGACGCAGGAATCTCCTGCATCCAGTCGCGCATTGGATTTTTCGTATTCATGGTCACGGCGTTCAATATCCCGCCGTTGCGGCTTCCCGTCAAGTGTTGTCCGGCATTCGTCATGGCCGTCATGATTTCACCGCATGATCTGGGGCGTGGTTATCGTTGGATCCCTTTTCTGGCACCCGCTCCGGGGTGCGCTCCCCTTTCTACGGTTTACCGGTGGTCGCGCCCCGTGCCCCTCGCGACCGGACCGGCTACTTTATGCGAACCCTCCGGGTTCGGCCAAGGCAGGCTTCCGGGCATTTGATCATCCCGAACGGGATGACAGATAGCTAGCCGGAGCGTCATGAGGGGAACGGGGCATGACCTCCGGAAAGGCGGCCAATAAACCAATGCATCCTGAAGGGATGCCAGAAACCGTGCCCGATAAGGTCCCATGCCCCTGGGCGACATCGTTTTGCAATTGACCGGCGGGGGCGTTTTAGGGATGGTAGTGCCATGATAAATAATGAACCAACGGAAATAACGAGTTCAGAGTTCATTCAAGTTTAAGGAAAAAATGATGCCACCACCGATTCCCGCTCCGCCCATAACTCTAGATGATAAACAGAAGCGAGGTCGTACGCTACTAGCCATCATCTTCGCCGTGTTGTTGGCCATTGATATTGGTATAACGATCGTTTTGGGCATGCAGAAGGGGTTTGACCAGATATTTGGTTCTCTTGCCCGCATTTGTTTCTCCATTGGTCTTATGTACGCATTATGGACCGGTCAAAGATGGGCACGTTGGACAATGGTGATCTTGATGTTTGCTGGAGCGTTATTGTGCCTTCCAGCATTAATATCGCGACCTCATCCATTGTTTTTCCTGATGGTAGCCGTGTTATCAGGTTCCGCTTTTATGATTGGCTTTTCCAAACACATCACATCGTTTTTATTATTTCAAAGGAATAAAAAGTGAGAGCAAATCTACCTGACGCCGCCTCATAGATTCTTCAGAAAACCATTCCCTCACCCTCTCTGGCACCCGCTCCGGGGTGCATTCGTCTTTTTTCTGCGTTTCCGGTGGTCGCGCCCCGTGCCCCTCGCGACCGAACCGGCTACATTCTGTCAATCCTTCGGATTGAGGGAGGCATTCGGCGCCCGCGGCCGGAGGGTGATAGATTGGCCTTGCTGAGGTTCGCGTGGTTCTGTTAGAAGGCTTGCCGCGTGACGATCATCCATAAACTCAATAAGTCCTGGCTGCTGGCGCTGCTCATCCTGGCGTGGCTGCTGCCGGGATTGATCGGGCGCGATCCGTGGAAAGCCGATGAGCCGTACACCGTCGGGCTGGTCTGGCATATTGTGGAAACCGGGGATTGGGTGGTTCCCACGCTGGGGGGCGAGCCGTTCATGGAGAAACCGCCGGTCTATTTCATCACGGCAGCCTGCTTTACCAAGTGTTTCTCCTGGCTGCTGGCGCCGCATGAGGCGGCCCGGTTGGCGTCCGCATTCTTCCTGGGCATCACCTTATTGTGCGTGGGTCTGGCCAGCCGGCGATGGTATGGGGACGGCAAAGGACAGATTGCCGCGCTGCTCCTGATCGGCTGCGTCGGCTTGATTCATACCGCGCATTTTCTGATCACGGATAACGCGTTGCTCGCGGGGTTCGCCGTAGCCCTGTACGGGCTGTCGCTTTGCGGGAGCCGGCCCTGGCTGGGCGGAATGTGGCTGGGGACCGGCACCGGGCTGGCGTTCATGGCGAAGGGAATCCTGGGACCGGCCTTCCTGGGGCTGACGGCAGGGTTATTGCCCATCCTGTTCCGCGCGTGGCGCACGCGGGCCTATCTCGGCACGCTCATTGCCGCACTGCTGGCGTTGCTCCCCTGGCTGGTGGTGTGGCCGGCGATGCTTTACGCCCGCTCCCCGGCGCTGTTCAACGAATGGTTCTGGGTGCAGAACTGGGATCGCTTTGCCGGTTCCGGCGGGGGCGGGCCGAGCCAAAACCACTTTCTCTATTTCCATACGCTGCCCTGGTTTGCCTGGCCGGCGTTTCCGCTGGTGGTGTGGCTGATCTATCGGGAGCGGCGCGGCATCCTGGCCGATCCCACCACACAAGCGCCGCTGCTGTTGCTGGTGCTGATGTTTGTGATTTTCTCAGCGTCCACGACCGGGCGTTCCCTCTACGCCGTGCCGATGCTCGCGCCGTTTTGCCTGCTGGCGGCGCGCCTGCCGGAGACGTTGCCGGAACGGTTGGCGAAAGGCCTGACGATTTTCAGCCTGGGCTTTTTCGGGCTGGCGATAGCGGGGGCGTGGCTGGGATGGCTGGCACAGTTTACCGGCGTCCCCGCGATGGTCCTGCAGCTCATGCACAAATCGCAGCCGAACTTCACCCCGGAGTTCCACTGGCAACATCTGCTCGGGGCGCTGTTGCTCACCGGCTTCTGGCTGGTCTGCATCCTGCCACGCGAGGAAGCGCCGTGGCAAAAATGGCTGTTGTCCTGGGCCGGTGGGTTAGTGTGCTTTTATGGGTTGATCATGACGCTGTGGTTGCCCTACGCGGAAGTACACGCCTCGTATCGTCCGTTCCTGCAACTGCGCGACAAGATTCCGCCCGGCCAGTTGGTCTTGAGCCAGGGGTTGGGCGAACCGCAGCGCGGGCTGCTGCATTACTATATTAATTTGAAGACCCGCCGGATCGAGACCTTGAAAGGGCAACCGCTCCCGGAAGCGGCGTGGTTCCTGTGCCAGTTGGAGACCAAGCGCGATACCAAACCCAAACTGCCGCCCGGCGACTGGACCGTCGTTTGGCAATTGAACCATCGCGGCAAGGAACAGTTCCTATTGTTCCACCAGGCCCCTACTTCGCCGCCGCCTCGCGCGCCATGAGGATGCGTTTGCTGGGCACGTAGTTTGCGATGAAATGCCGCCGGAACTCCCCAAAGGTTCCCGCTGCCAGATGCGCCCGGATGTCGCGCATGAGTTGCAGATACATGTGACTGTTGTGCACGCTGACCAGCCGCAGCCCCAGAATCTCATTCACGTTGAGCAGATGCCGGATGTACGCGCGGGTAAAGCGCTGGCAGGCAAAGCAGGTGCAGCCTTCCTCGATGGGCCGAAAGTCGGCCTTGTACGCCCCGCCCTTGATGCTGTACGTGCCCTGATACGTGAACGCGGTGCCATTGCGCGCCACGCGCGTCGGCAACACGCAATCGAACATATCCACGCCGCGCGCCACCAACTCCACCATCTGCGCCGGGGTGCCCAAGCCCATCGCGTAACGGGCCTTGTTGGCGGGCAGGAACGGCTCGGCCATTTCCACCGCGCTCATCATTTCCGGCTCCGGTTCGCCGACGCTCACGCCGCCGATGGCATAGCCGTCGAAATCCATCGCCACGAGTTTCTTGGCGCATTCCTCGCGCAAGGCCGCGTTGCTGGCGCCCTGCACAATGCCGAACACTTGCTGGCCGGGCAATTGGGGTTGGTCGCGGCATTCCCGCGCCCAGCGCAGCGTCCGTTCCACGGCGGCATGGATTTCCTTGGCCGGCGCGTTATGGGGCGGGCATTCGTCGAAGACCATGGCAATGTCCGAGCCGAGCAGCCGCTGGATTTCCATTGCCTCCTTGGGCCCGAGGAACATTGCCGAGCCGTCGAGGTGCGAGCGGAACTCGACGCCGTGCGACTTGACCTTCCGGATCTTGGCGAGGCTGAACACCTGGAACCCGCCGCTATCGGTGAGAATGGGTTTGGTCCAATTGATGAACCGGTGCAACCCGCCGGCGGCGCGAATGATGTCCATGCCGGGGCGGACGTTCAGATGGTAGGTGTTGCCCAGGATGATCTGGGTGCCCATTTCATCCAACTCACGCGGGTCAATGGCCTTCACGCTGCCCTGGGTGCCCACGGGCATGAAGATCGGCGTGTCAATCACCCCGCGCGTCGTCGTCAATCGTCCCAGCCGCGCCTTGCAGGTGGTATCTGTTTTAATCAGTTCAAACATGACTCGCGCCATTGAGCCACGCCCCACGGCGATTGAACAGGCTTTTTCACCAATTAACCATGGATGGTCTTCAGCAGCCACGCCATGTTCTGGCCCAGGACGTGCATGGTGCGCACGCCTTCCTCGTCGTTCTCCACCTGCCCCTTGTCCAGGCCGAAGCCCATGTTCCAATAACAGGAGCCGGGCACAATCATCTCGCTGATCAGGAAAAAGCTGTTGAGGGCATTGAACACCTGCATCTCGCCACCACGCCGCACCGCCACCACGGCGGCCCCGACCTTGCGGCGAAAGTGTCCCCCGTTGGCTTTGGCGACCAGCCCCGCGCGATCAATGAACGCCTTCATCTCGGCGGTCACGTTGGCGAAATACGTGGGCGAAGCCAGGATGACGCCATCCGCGGCCAGCATCTTGGCAATGCTCTCATTCACGATGTCGTGCTTCATGCTGCACTGGGCATCGCGGGTCTCAAAGCAATGGTAACAGGCCCGGCATCCCCGGATGGGCACGGTGCCCAGGTTGATGAGTTCCGTCTCGATCCCCTCCTTGTGCAACTCCTGGAACACATGTTGCAACAGGTGGAAGGTGTTTCCATCCGGACGCGGACTGCCATTGAATGCGATAACTTTCATGGCGTTTGCTATACCGTAAGTGTGGTTGAAAATAAAGTGAATTGTTGGCCGTCTGATCGTGAACCGCGATCTTGGTGCGGCACGTCATCGCCTTCCGCGATCAAGCCCCGCAAAGCCCCACCAAGGGCCATTTCGTCGCCTGGGTGGGCACCTATGACGACATCCGGAACGTTAAACCCGGCCAGTACCGCATCAAACTCCTGCACAGCAATGCGGGCGGCGATTGCGGCTATCCCGGCATGGAACTCCTGCCCGACGGCACCATCGTGGCCACCACCTACATCAAATACCAACCCGGCACCGCCAAACACTCCGTCGTCAGCACCCGCTTCACCCTGCGCGAAACCGACGCGCTGGTGGCGGGCAAGCCGTAATTGCCGGTCGGCATCTAACTGCGCCCCCTGCGGGTTCGGCCAAGGCAAGCTTCCGGGCATTTGATCATCCCATGGGATGCCAGAGGGTGGCTGGGCAACATGCGCAAAAACTTTCTTACAAAAAACGCTTGTCAGGGCTAAGATGAATGGGTACCTTCCGTGAAAGATCACTGTCAATCGAGCATGAACCACATGTTTCCAGGTAGGATATTCGATTCAGTTTCCGGCCACACCATCGGCGGAACTACGGAAGCGCTTTCCAGCGTGAAGGGCACCCTTTTGTCATCCCCAACCCAAACCCCTTGGCACCGGCAAGCAACCCTTTCCGCTACGGACAAGACCTTGTCCGTGGCAAACAAGACCTTGTCCGTGGCAAACAAGACCTTGTCCGGCCTGGACAAAGGCTTGTCCAAGCCATCCAAAACCGGACGCCGAACGCATAAGGTCTTGTTTTTCAGTGAGTTAACCGGATTTACCCGATTTTTGACCCTTTCACCCTGCAAAAGCATCAAAACTAACCAAAAACCAATACTATGGCACCTACCCCCCTTACCTGGAACGGCACTTACCCGGACGGCACCCCGTTTCGGTGGGGTGACCCCGGCTTGGTCTGGGATGGCAATGTGCCGGAACCTCAACCGTATAAACGTATGAATCATCTGCGAGTATTACTCGGCTTCACCAATGCCCCCGACCATAACCTGGAGGAAACGGGCGGGCGCGTTCTGGCTCAACTCTTTGACATCCCCGCCTATGCCAACCCGCCCGTGACGAAAGTGGCATTGCAGGCGGCGGTGACGGACTTCACCAACGCCATCGCCGCCCAACCCGATGGCGGCAAGGCGGCCACGGCGGATAAAAACAACAAGCGCGCGATCCTGGTGACCCTGCTGCGCAAGCTGGCCGGTCACGTCCAGGAGCACTGCGGTGATGACTTGGCCCTCTTGCTCAGCAGCGGCTTTGAAGCCGTGAGCGGCCATGGCCCCTCCACTCCCTTGCCCAAGCCCATGGATGTGCGCGTGGAAAACAGCAACAGCGGCCAACTCAAAATCCGCGTCAAAGCCATCGCCAACGCCCGTTGCTACGAGGTGCGTTACGCCGTGATCGCCGCCGGTGGCACGCTCGGTCCCTGGCAGATGGGCGGGTTATTCACCAGCTCCCGCGACATACTCCTCGACGACCTGACGCCGGGCACCAACTACAGCATCCAGGTCCGCGCCATCGGCGGTTCCACCCGCAAAAGCGATTGGAGCGACGCGATCAGCCACATGAGTTTGTGAGTCTCCCCGGCTGATGAGCCAGAGCAAAACAACTCTTAATCCCCTCCTCGCCGCCGCGCTTCCACACAATCACGCGGCGGCGGGAGGAAATTGTTTTCCCTGCTGGAAAATGTGGCTACACTGTCTGCAAATAAAGACGGTTCAAGACCAATGCCTAATTATTCTTAAAACAACTATGAAACTCAAGAACCTTGTGTCTCGGCTGCGCGCCACGGTGAACAGCGCAAGAAACGTCTCCCTCCTGTTGGTGCTGCTTTGGTTCAGTTCAACGGCAACATCGGTTGGACAAACGTTTCCTACCCAATATGGCAATTATAACCCTTCAGACCAGTCTCCCCCTTCCCCAGCAACCAACACGCTTACCTTTTTGCCCATCACAGGCGTGTTGGTGATTGATTATATGTTTTATGCCATTCCAGATACACTGGATGTCTTTTACGATAACAAGGCTATTTTTAGCTCGGGACTCATAAGCGGAACCGGTCAATTCGTTGTCCCGTATGGTCCCGGAGAGTCCACGAGCCTCACCATCGTAATGAATCTGGCTGACGGGAATTATCCCGGCACTGCTTGGCAATACACCCCGACCGTAATGGTGCCTGAACCAGGCTCGATGACGCTCGCTGTGATTGGCATAGCCGCCTTAGCCGTCTGGCGTCGCCGCGATCTGTTTGCAAGGCGATGAACTCCGGCATCAGCGATTGGAGCGACCCGATCAGTCACATGAGCTTGTGAGCAGAGGCAAGACGCGAACGGCCGCCTCAACGGCGGCCGTTTCGCATTGACCCGAGCGGCCTTTGGGGGGATGGTCGGCAGCATGATAACCAACTGGCCAACGGAAACTAGGAACGAGAAGGGCGGGCAAGAAGACTGTCCGGCTAAAGCATATGCGTGCTGACATACCAGGCAAAGGGCCAGTAGAGTTCGAAGGTCGGCTACTGCCAGAAGAGGCAAAGCACTTCGAGGCAGTTCCCTTCTATAAGGAACTTCCTTCGGACATTCAGCAATGGATACTCGACTTGCGATATGCATGGGCGCGCGAAAGATCTGCCCCTAGCGGTTTAGTCCTGCGTGCCTGCAATGAGTTGGAGAGTCGGTTGCACAAGGAAACCGAGCGGGTCAAAACTCATTTGATGAAGGTTTTTCCGGACGAGAACCCAGCCGAGTTGTGCCAGGAATGGCTTTTAGCAATCATGACCATTCGCACGTGTGCCGAGCAGCGGGAACTTTGCACCTGGACCATGCGTCCACAGCCTGGAGAGGTGGCTCACTTTCTCGGTTTCGCCATGCGTATCTTCAAGACCATGATCGCGACCAAGAACGCAAAGCGAACTACGGGTGAACACATTCCGACACCACCGATTTTGAAGGTCATCGAGTCCAGGCCGGAAGAGGAACAAATCGCATTCATCAATTCCGTCGTTGACGCCCTCAGTGACCCAGAAGCCGAACCTGACGCTTCACCGAATGCGGCTCCGCCGCATCGGTGAACTGATCGTTCCCTGTTCCCCGCCACCCCATCACAAATGCCCATTTAGTTTCCTCTACTCATTGATTGAGCGGGTCACAGGGCGGGGAGTTTCGCTCATCGCGCCAGACACACGCGGCGCAATGCCTCGCTGATCTATCCGCTCGGGATCAAACCCCCTGGCAACCGACCAACCCTTATTCCACCGGCTTGCGCCAGGAGATGACGGGCGGGGCGAGCAGGCCGGCCGGATATAATTGGTAATCCAGCGCGAAGCCTTTGCCTTCGGTCACCCAGTTGCCCGGACCGTAGGCCGCGACTTTCACCGGCACCTGGTGGAGCGGGCCAAAGGTGTTGCGCCGGGTCAGCACCGCGTGCAAGGTCACCACGCCGCGCAGGCTGGGGGTCTCGATGATTTCCAGCTCGTACGGTTGCCAGGCCACGTAACGCGTCTCCGTTCCCGAGGTCATCTTCAGGCAGGCGGCCTCGAATTTGGGCGTCTCCAGGAACATGCGGCCGGTTTGCTTGACGGTGCGCAGCGGCATGGGAATCTCATAGGCGACGCTGCCGCCATAGAACGGCAGGCCCTGGGCGACCAGATCGCCCACGGCGAGGGTGGCCGGCAGTTGCTCCAGGTGCTTGGCGGTGCCGCGCAGGCGGACGCCGAATTCGCCGAGGAGGTAGATGGCTTCGAGGTTGACGCCTTCATGGAAGGCCTCGACCTTGAGTTCGATTTCGTTGCGGCCCGGCAAGAGCTGGACCTTGGGCAGCGGGATGGTCTTGAACACCGGGTCCACCCACCAGCCGTTGGGCTTGGCGTCCAGCGGCCGGCCGTTGAGCAGGATGGAGACGCGCTCGGGATGTTCGATGGCAACTTTGATGCTGTTGACCATCTGCGTCTCGATGACGAAGCTGTAATTGAGCCGCACCTGGCAGAGGCCTTTGGGCTTGGGCTGCTGCTTGGCCTGGAACCACGGTTGCACCATGTGGCCGCTACGCACCGGCACGTTCAGCTTCGCGCGGATGGCGCGGTCCACCTTCAGGACTTCATTCTCCGGCTCCCAAGCGCCGTCGTTGAGTTGCCACTTGGCGAGGTCGAGCACGCAGACGTTGTCTTCACTCAGCGAATAGGCGAACGGCCCGGTGCAGATCTGGCGGCCGGTCTCCTTGAACACGGGGCGTTCGGCGGCCCCCGCCATCGGCTCGCGGTTCAGCACGAACACGCGCTCGCCCAGCGGGAGGAAGCGGGTGTGGAACTCCACCCAGCCTTCTTTGCGCTGCGTGGGCACCTGGTAATGCGCGGCGGTGGCGCAATCCCATTCGGCCACCTGGTGGCGGTCGCCCCAGACGCGGATCACCGCGTCCTCGACGCCATTGGTGCGGTCCATGTTCATGGCCACAAGGAACTGGTTTTCCCCGTCGCTGCGCAACTGGCAGAACACATTGCCGGCGGCTTTGCCATCGGCGGCGCAGGTGATCTCCACCGGCACGCGCACGGATTTCTTGACGGCGTCCACGACCGCTTCGCCATCCCACGGCACGGCCGTCGAGTACGCGGCCAGCTCCGCCGGGGCGCCGGATTTCACCGCGTTGACGTATGCCGGTGCCGGCCCGGCAAAGATCACGCGCCCGCCCGCCTGCTTGAAGGCTTGCAGCATCGCGAGGGTGGTATCGCGCAGGGTGACCATGCGCGGCACAATCACGGCGTGGTATTGCATCGCGCCCAGGCGCACCGTCGGCTGCCCCTTGCCATCCCGCCCGGTCTGCCCCAACCGGCTGAGCATTTCTTCATCGCCGTAATCGAAATCAATATGCGCGCTGGTGAGCCAACCGAACATTTCCCGGTAGCCCTTTTCCAATTCCTGCAACGCGGGCGTCCGGGCGGAAAGCCCGTTGGCCCAACCCACGCCGACTTGGCACCACGTGCTCTCGATGGGATTCAACACCAGAACATCGCAGACCGGTTGCCCCTGGTGCAGCATCAGGCCGAGGCGGGAATAGTAATCCTCCACGAACTTGTAATCCCTCCACCAGGCGGACTGATAGAAGATGCTGGCCGGGTAATCGCGCTTGGCTTCGCCCTCCATGGTGTACCAGCTCAAGTGATGGCAGCGCACGTTGATGCCGAACAGCGCCTGCCAATCGCCCACGTACTTGTGCCCCTCGAAATTGAACTGCCAACCGGTGACGCCGTAGAGTTCGCTCATCAGCCATGGCTGGTTGAGCTGCCGTGCCGTGGAGGCGAGCTGCTTGACGATCCAATAGTTCCGGTTGCCCTCGGTAAGCACATCCACGCCCGGCTGATGCATATATTCATAGGCCCGCATCAGCGACCCTTGCATGGCGGCTTGGGACACGAGGCTGTCCTCATGCAAATAATGCCCGGTGAACTGAATCTTATTGGTCTGGCACCATTCAAAGATCGGCTTGGAGAAGTTGTCGAGGAACATGGATTGCAACAACTCCATGTACTGCCACTTCACTTCCGCCACCGCCTGGCCGTCCTTTTGCAGGAACAGCTCGGGCAGCTTGTCAACGAGGTCGTAACCAAACCGCTTGCGGAACTGTTCCGGCAACGCTTCGGTCCAGGGCGTCATGCGCAGCTTGTTGGTGTTGTCCAAGCTGAACCCGCTGAAGACCGCGCCATGATGCGGTTCATCCGTGAAGATGCCCTTGATCGAGCTGCCCAGGCGATCGCCACAGTACAGACGGTACTTCTCATGGGTCAGCTTGAGGAACTCAGCAGTGGCGGCGCGGTTGAGGCGGTCCACATCGGTGAACCCATTGAAGAACGTGGAGGGATCCATTTCCTCAATGGAGAACGCAAGCACGGTCTGGCCGGGCGCGGGCGTGTTGTCCGGCCCGATGCGCTGGGCGGAAGTGAAGCTCAGGTTGTTCAGGTCGCAAGCGAACGCGGCAGAGATGGTGATGTCCCATTTAAACTGCTCTGCCGGGATGGTGCGCAGGCTCAGGAACTTTTGGCGGAACTTGGGATTCTGGGTGACCATGCCGCCGGCGGTGCCGCTGGGCCAGCGGTCTTCGTCATAGAGCCACGCTTCCATTTTGAGGCGGACTGCCTCATCGGCACAGGCATTGATCAGGTGGAACCAGTCCTTTCCAAGATACTCCGTCTGCAGCCCGGTGCGGGAGTGCATGAAGAACCCGCCCATGCCCATCTGCTTGAGCACGCGCGCCTGGCGCAGCAGCTCGTCCTTGTCGAGGGCGCCGTTCCAACTCCAGAACGGCTTGCCGCGATAGGCCGGGCCGGGATCAGCGAACTGCCCGTTCAAATTCTGGATGTTGACCAATTCCGGTGCGGCCGGTCCCACTGCGGACCCGGCTTGCCATACGGCACCCATCAAAAGGGTTGCCGCCATTGTGTATTGCAAAAGACGTTTCATAAAGAAAACCAGCCACGATAAGAGCGCACCCGCCCCGCGCTGGCAATCGGAATTTGCGTGGAATTGCCTGCTGCCGTCTCCGGCAGCAAGAAACCGGGACACCGTGTGAGCGCGCTTAGCTGGCAACTTAACCGGTCACGCCTCGTCACCTTGAATGGCGGGAGAATAGTCCGCTACTTCATCAGTTCACGGAGGTGGGCTTCGACAGCGGCGGCGAGGTTTTGAGGATCGTATCCACCCTCCAGCGCGGATACCAGGCGGCCATGGCAGTATTGGTTGGCGATGTCTTTAACGATCCGCGTCAGTTCCGCATAGTCAGCAGCCGTCAGCTTCATGCGGCCAATGGGGTCATTTTCGAGGGCATCGAAGCCAGCGGAAATGAGCACGAAATCCGGTTTAAAATTGGCTGCCGCCGGGACCAACACCTCGTGAAAGGCGCGTTTATAGTTGCCGATGGAACTGCCAGGCTGCAGGGGCACGTTATACGTCGTATTGGTGCCAGCGCCTTCCCCACGCTCCTCGCGCAGCCCAGTGTTTGGATAGGCAGGATGTTGATGCACGGAGAAATAGACGACCGTCGGATCATTGTAAAAGGCGGCTTGGGTGCCATTGCCATGGTGGACGTCCCAATCCACGATGAGGATTTTGGCCAGGTGGTGCTTTTGCTGGAGGTAGCGGGCGGCGATGGCGACGTTGTTGAAGATGCAGAAGCCCATGGCCTTGTCCTTGAGGGCATGGTGGCCGGGCGGGCGGATCAAGCAAAAGGCGTTTTTGACCCGGCCATCCATCACGGCATCCACGGCGACCTGTACCCCACCCGCCGCCAGCAGGGCGATCATGTACGAGTCGGCGGTGAGCGGCACATCCCGCGTGTCGAGGTAGGCAGCCCCCTCCGCCACGCTGGCTTTCACACGTTCGAGATATTCCGGGGAATGAATGGTGGTGACCCATGCGGTGGTAGTGGGCACGGGTTTGAGTAGCAGTAGTTCAGCAAGCAGCTTGTGCTCCTTCAATCCGGCCATGACAGCCTCTAATCGTTCAAAGCGTTCAGGATGGGAGGAGCCGGGATTGTGCCTGCCAAATAGATCATCATAAACCAAGCCCGTGCGATGGGCAGGTTGTTTGGCCGCTCCGTACCCGTTCGGGCCAGACCATGCGAGCAGACCCAGAGCCAGCAAAACAAACCCAGCGCTCGCAACCCGGAATGCACCTGGCCAATGACGGACAGCCCCACCCGGTGAGCGGCGGAGAGCCTCCGCCTGTTTGCAGGCGGACTCGGCAGATAAACTAAAACGCATACGTTTGCCTTCCGGGGTTCAATTATACTGCCGCCTTCTGCGAATACCAAATAACTTCACAAAAAAAAATCCCAAGTTCAATGGACATACGGGAAAGTAGATGACAAAGTTACCACGTTTGGACGACAATGACGAACAAGTGTGGACACCAGATTGAACATGGCGAATATGCGCAAGTATCCCTATGACTTAGGCGGTTCCAGTTGGGTAACGCGGCTACACTTGTTGTTGTTGGCCGGTGTGCTGGCGCTTGCCGGACCTGTGCCGTTGTGCGGAGAAGATTCCGACTGCCTGCAAGTGGGGCGGGAAGTTGCCAATAAAGGCTGGCTGCTTTTCTCCGCCCAAACGCCGGCGGGCGATTTCGATTTGTTTATTTCGCGCCCCGATGGCTCGGCCCGGCGCAACCTGACCGACTCGCGCGAATGGTCCGAGTTTGGGGCGCGTTTTTCGCCGGATGGCAAACGCATTTTGTATCGCCGGCTTCTGCACGAACCCAAAGCGATGGTCAATCACGGTATGTGGGGTGCCATGGGTGAACTGGTGATTGCCAACGCCGACGGCTCGCACCCAGTGTTGTTTGGTGGGCACGGAGAGTATCCCTGGGCCTCATGGAGCCCGGATGGCAAACAGCTTGCCTGCCTCTACAAACGGGAGGGCAAGATCAAGTTTATTGATATTGCATCCAAGAAGGTAGTCCGGGAAATGCCGCGTCAGGGGATTTTCCAGCAACTTTACTGGTCACCGGATGGCAAACGTTTGGTGGGCACCGCCAATATGGAGGGGTACGATTGGAACGTGGAGATGATTGAGCTCGATAACGAAAAGGCGACTATGATATCCCGGGGATTGAACTGCACGCCGGACTGGTTTGAGGGAGATTCCAACCGCGTCATTTATTCCAACCGCCTGCCTGGGCTGGGAAGCGAATATGGGTGGACCACTTTGATGCAGGCGACCGCCGATGGAAAAAGCCGCAGTTTGGTCTATGCCGAACGGGGACGTCATATCTATTATGGTTGCACGTCGCCGGATAATCGCTATGCGATCTTTTCCTTCCCGAAAACGGACGGGGGTACCGACGGCCCCTTGGCCATCATCCGGCTTGCGGATGCGCCGATCATTGTTCCGGATGATTTCAAAGAAATGCACGCCCTTTATCCCAACGCCAAGAGCGGCCCGGTTTTTCGACTCACTCAGCCTGGTTTTGAACCACACTGGACCTACGCTGAAATCGGAGGGCCATAAATGCCTGACGTGCCTCCTGACCATGGCAGTGCGGAAACTGATGACCGCTCCAGTCAGGACAGCGGCCAATTACAGCCTGTCGGTGCAACGCATCAAAACGGAGCGAGTTCCACCGGGCCGGGGCGATTGCGCGGAATTGCTGTGTTGGTGGCGGTGATACTGGTGATTTGGCTGCTTGATCGGCGTGTGCAGACGGGCGCAGACGAATGGGTTACCAAACTGGGGAAGATCGAAGTAACTGCCCGATTGTTGGAGCGTCCAGACCAATTTCCCAAGCTGGGTGCGTATCGCTATACGTATGTGCTGAAGTATCGGGTGCTCCAAGTTATCCGTCCGGATTCCCAAGGTAAATACCCCCTCAAACCCGGGGACGACGTATTTGTCGGCCACTACAAACCCTGGCTGCCGCGTTCCCAAATCAAGGACGGCGATTGGGGGGACAGCCCCTTGGGCGGTAAGCTCGACGGGTTTGTGGTTGGCGAAGTCCATCGCATGGCACTGGATTACGCGTTGCAGGACCTGGCACCCAGCGGCACGCTCGATTATTGCTTCCCGCCTGGCACCAATCGTTTCTTTGCGCTCTGGGCCAATCCCACCACCTATTAACGACGCCACCGCATGGTATTCACCACGCACATTTTCATCTTTTACTTCCTGCCGTTGTTCCTGCTCATTTATTTCAACCTGCCGTATGCCTGGCGGAACCTGTGGATCACGGTGGCAAGTTATGTGTTTTACGGCTGGTGGGAACCCTGGTTCGTCTGCCTGATGATGTTCACGACCATCATGGATTTCATTTGGGGAAGAGTCATCACCCGGCCCGGCGCAACTCCCGCCCAACGGAAGCTGGCGGTGGCCGCCTGTTGTGTCACCAATTTGAGCTTCCTCGGCTTTTTCAAATACTATCTGTTTGCCGCAGACTCGCTGAATCACCTCCTGGCCATGGTGGGTACGGAGCAATTCCGCGTGCTCCGGGTGGTTCTGCCCATCGGTATTTCGTTCTACACCTTTCATTCCCTCACGTACATCATTGACCTGTACCGGGGACACGCCACGCCGGCCAAGTCGTTCACCGACTTCTCCGCCTTTGTCGCGCTGTTTCCCGATTTGGTGGCCGGGCCAATTATTCGGTACAAAACTCTCGCCGCGCAGCTTGCCTGGCGGGAGCACCTCGTCTCGCGCTTTGCTTCCGGCGTGGCCATTTTCATCCTCGGTTTTGCCAAAAAAATCCTGCTGGCCAATCCGGTGGGACGGCTGGCCGATGCGGTGTTCAACGCGGCTGACCCATGCGCCCTGGATGCCTGGATTGGTGTGCTGGCCTACGCCTTCCAGATTTACTTCGATTTTTGCGGTTACTCGGATATGGCCGTTGGTTTGGGGCGCATGTTGGGCTTTGAATTCCCGAGAAATTTTGACGCCCCGTATCGCTCCGAAAGCATCACCGAGGTCTGGCGGCGCTGGCACATCTCCCTATCCAGTGTGCTGCGGGATTACCTCTACTATCCGTTGGGTGGCAACCGCCTTGGGCCATCGCGGACCTACGTTAATCTGGCGGTCGTGATGCTACTAGGCGGTCTGTGGCACGGCGCCAAGTGGAACTTCATCGTTTGGGGCGGGTACCATGGATTATTGCTGGGGTACGAGCGCTGGCGGGGCAAACAGAGCTTCTACAGCCAGTGGCCGTCCAGCCTGCGAATCGCCTTTACCTTCCTGCTCATGCTGTTCTCCTGGGTGCTGTTTCGTGCGGACAACTTGACCGCCGCCGCCCATTATTTCGCCGCCATGTTTGGCCTTGGGACTGCCACAGGTGTTTCCGGTTTGTTGGCCGCCGAGCTTTACCAACCCTGGCCGATGCTGGTCATGGCGCTGTGTGGTTTCCTGGTATTCCAGCCCCGGCAGGCGCATGATTGGGCGGTGCAACCGCAAAGCTGGCCGCGCGTCGCGGTGTTGGCACCGTTGTTCATTATCTCGCTCCTGGTCATGTTCTCCCAGGCGTTTAACCCCTTCCTCTACTTTCAATTCTAGGAGCGCGCCATGACCAACCCAACGCGAAAAAGTGAGCTGGCCCTGATCCTCTGCTTTCTGGGAATCATCGGTGCCGTGCCGGTCATCCAGACTTGCGTCGAGCTTCATGGCGGTGGTCGCGTACATTTTGCCAGCCTCCTGCACACCCAGCCAACGGCTAAGAACCTGCGTGAGTATGAGGCGGCGCTCGAAGAAAAGTCTGTGTTCCAACAACGCTTGCGCCCGGAAACGCAGCGGCTGTTATTCAAATCGCTGCATGACACCGGTGCCAAAGCCGTGCCGGGTTTGAATGATTGGTTCTTTTACCGTCCGGACCTCCGTTACCTCCTCGAACCTGATCGGCGTGAAACGGACACCAGCCATTCAACGTGGATGCCGCCGGCGACGGATACCACGCGCCGTGATAGTGTGGTCCGCGCCATCACGCGCTTTCGCGATCAACTCCGGGAGCGCGGCATCCAGTTACTCGTCGTTCCCGTGCCGGGCAAACCGGCGGTCTATCCCGACCAGTTGACGCGGCGGGCGTCCGCCCCGGAGTCGGTTGGCGACGGGCCGACGCAGTCATTAATCCGTACTCTGCGCCAGCAAGGGGTTGAAACGGTGGATTTGCTGGACGCCTTTCGCACCGCCCGCAGACATGGCACTAATAGCAGCGGCGAATTGTACCTGGCGCGGGATACGCACTGGAGCCCGCGTGGTGCGGCGCTGGCAGCCGGGAAGGTCAGTGAGCGACTGCGCGAACTTCGCTGGGCGCCGCCCGCCACCAAAACCTACGCGACGCATCCCGTCCGGGTAAACCGTTACGGCGATATTATTGACATGATGCAGGTGCCCGGTCTTCAACATGAATTTGCGCCGGAATTGGTCGAGTGCGAGCAAGTGCTCGATCCGGCATTGGGACCGCTGGTGCCATCCGCCTCGGATCGGCCCGGCGCGTTCAAGTTTCCGGCGCAAAAGGCGCAGGTGCTCGTGTTGGGCGACAGCTTTTGCCGGATTTATCAGCTTGCCGAACCGCAGTCGTTGGGCGAACGCGTAGAACGGCCCACCGCCGCCGAGGCCACGGATCGGAAAGGCGAGACGGCCACCAAAAAACTATTGCCCGGATCGGCTGGTTTCATTTCCCATCTGGCCCTGGCGCTGAAAGCCCCGGTGGACGCCATCGTCAGCGACGGTGGCGCTTCCACAGACGTGCGCCGCAAACTCAGCATGAACGCGGAAATCCTGGAAGGCAAACAAGTCGTCGTCTGGGAAATCGTGGAACGCGACTTTGCCTTGGGCCGGGCCGGTTGGGAGGATGTCCCGCTGCCCGCCAGGCTGGAACCATGACCCCGCAATCCGCATTGGTCTGGTTGTCATCCGTGCCATCCGAGTAATCCGTGGTAAAAAACCGGGGAATAAACCACAGATAAACACCGATAGACACAGATAAGAGGTCCGGCATTCCGCATTCCGAAATCCGCAATGACTCTGGGGACAATGATACAGTTCCGTACCCCCTCACCGCAGGCAACTTCCCCGGCGTCGCGGGCCAAAAACAACGCCCCCCTAACCGCAATTCAATCCGGCGGCAGGGGGTGCGAGGGTTAAATCAACAATCCCTATTTATTCAGCATATACACGACCACAGCTTTACGAACAAATCACCGCTCCGTTGGCCTCAACTGCCACGCCAAAGCATACCGTCCGCTGCAAAAAGAAAGAGGCTGATGTTCCGCCCGTTCCGCCACTCCTGGCGCAACAGGTTCCCAATGCCGATCAAGCCGCTGCGGACGCCGCGCACGCTTATTTCCTCCACGAAGAGCCGCTCCCATATACGATATAATTTGAGAACTCTGGAACAGATCAAATTGCCTGTTTTCCAGGATGCCGCTTTCGAGTTATTATCGAGAAAACGAGGTCATTTTTGCAACTCGATCATCTTCTCCGCATAGCGTTTGCCAAACGTCCGCGCCGATTCGGTGTTGTAGTGCAATTGGTCGCCCTTATGGTTCAGGCCCTCGGCGGAAGCACAGCCATAGCGTTTGACCTTTTTCGCCAAACCCTGAACCACCTCGTTGAATTGCTTGGTGGCCTTCTGCGTCTCCTCCTTCGGGCCGAAGCTGGATAGTTCACCCGCGACGAACGACGCTTCCGGGGCGTTCAATTCCTGCCGCAACATCGCAATCAGGTTGCTCAAAGCCTGGCCATAGGCAGCGCTGGCGTGACGATCTGCTTCGCCTTGATGCCAGATGATCCCCTTCAGGACACCGGCCTTTTGCGCCTCCCGGACGCGTTTGAGCATGTCGTCGTATGGGTGGGTCTTGGTGGCCTTGTCTTCCGCGCCCGGCACCCAGGCCTTGATCGAAGTGCCGCCAACGGCACATGGAATCAGACCGATGCGCACCCGTGGGTTGGCCTCCGCCATCTGTTTGCCGAACGCCAACCCCGGGCCGACGCCAGCGACGGACTTGTCGAAGTGCAGCGGATCGGTCGCGGGTTGCCACGTGAGGTTTTTGGCGAGCATTTCCACGCGCGGATGTGGTTTCTTGCTTTCTTCATCCACCGCCCCGCGCCCCGCCATGTTCGACTGGCCAATCAGCAGGTAGAGGTGAAAGTTCGGATCGGGTGATTGAGCCTTGGCCGGGCCAGGAACCCCGGCCGTGGACAAGACGAGGATCATCGCGAGGCAAGGAAGACTCAGGTTTATGGTGAGACCGTTCATTACGGTGAATCTTGCTGTCATAGTCTTGGTATGGTGTTGTTTTTGAATTGTGTCTTTAACTCAGAGTTTTTCAGCGGCAACCGTTTTCACCTGGCCGTTTACGCGCACCTTGACTTCACTCGGCTCCTTTGCGGCAATCCGATAGGCGGTGACCTTGCCCTCCTGCCAGGCAATGTCCACCACGAACCCGCCCCGCGCTCGCAGCCCTTTGACGGAACCGCTGGGCCACGCGACGGGCAACGCCGGCAGCAGGGAAAGAATCGGGGCTTCATTCTGCTCGACTTCGTGCGATTGCAGCAGCACCTCCGCAATGCCCGCCGTGCCGCCGAAGTTGCCATCTATCTGGAACGGCGGACAGACGTCGAGCAGGTTGGGGTGCGTGGATTGGGTGAGTAATTCGTGCAGCATCTTTTGTGCGTGATCGCCGTCTTCAAGCCGGGCCCAGAAATTGATCTTCCAGGCCTTGCTCCAGCCGGTGCCACCGTCACCGCGCAGTTCGAGGGTTTTCCTGGCCGCCGCCGCCAATTGCGGCGTGCCGCGCGGCGTGATCTGGGCGCTGGGATGAAGGGCGAACAAGTGCGACACATGCCGGTGATGCACATCGCTCTCGGCGAAATCCTCCTGCCACTCCTGCAACTGCCCGCGCTCGCCGATTTGGTATGGCAGCAGCTTGCCCAACGTGGTTTTGAGCGTCGCGCGAAACTCGGCATCCAGGTCGAGAATCTCGGCGGCCCGGAGGGTATTGCCGAACACATCGCGGATGATGCCCATGTCCATGGTACCGCCCGAACTGACGCTGGCGCGCACTTTGGCACCCGTGGCATTCGTATAGGAAAAGGTGTTTTCAGGCGAGGTGCTGACCGGGGTGACAAGCTGGCCTTTGCCGTTGTCCACAAGCCAATCGAGGTAGAACAGGCAGGCGTCCTTCATCACCGGATAGGCTTCCTTTTCAAGAAAACCACGGTCACCGGTGAACCGGTAATGCTCGAACAAATGCTGGCAAAGCCAGCCACTCCCCATCGGCCAGAAGGAAACCTGCGCCGCATTATCCACCGGCTGGGCATCACGCCAGATCGTGGTATTGTGGTGCGCCACCCAGCCACGGCGACCGTACATTTCCCGGGCGACCCAGCGGCCATCCACGGCAAGTTCACGGATCATCCGCAGCAGCGGCTCGGTACATTCGGAGAGGTTGCAGACCTCGGCGGGCCAATAGTTCATCTCAGCATTGATGTTGAGCGTGTACTGGCAGGCCCAAGGCGGAATCACCTCGTGGTTCCAAATGCCTTGCAGGTTCAACGGCTGCGTGCCAGGACGCGACCCGGCGATCATCAGGTAACGACCGAACTGAAAATACAACGCCGCCAGGGACGGATCGGGCTTCTTCAGGCGTTGATCGGTGGGCAGCTTGTTAGATTCCCCAAGGTCGAGTGTGACGCGGTCAAACAAACTGCGGTAATCGCGGGTATGCCGGGCGAACAGTTCGGAGTAATCGGGTTGCGCTATGGCCTGGAGGAAGGCCGCAGCTTTCCGGGAGGCATCCACCGGTTTCTGCTCGAAACCATTATAGCTGGAAGCAGCCGTGTAAATGACGACGACCTCGTCGGCACCAGCCACGATCATCGCCTCTTTCTCCGCCGACACTTTTCCACCTTGAGCGCGCACGGTCAGGCGTGCGTCGAAGGCTAAGCCACGCCCATTGTATAGGACTTGGCTCGCATTCGGCAGCCGCTTGCCTGCTTTGTTCCACAACTCCGGATATTTATACGTGTCGCCCTTCTTCTCCACCCAATCGAGCGTGCGGCGCAGGGCCAATCCGGGAAGTTGACCGTGCATCGTGAGTTGCGCGGCGTCCGCACGGATTTCCACCGGATGCGGCGAAGTCAGCCGGACCCGGAAGTTGAGGCGTCCAGGTTTATCAGCGGTGAAACGGACCACGATGACTTCATCGGGATGACTCGCAAAAATCTCACGGGTGAACTTCACGCCGTCCGCCTCATAGCGCACCCGGCAAAGGGCGTTATTGAGATCGAGTTCGCGGGTGTAATTTTGCGGCGGCCCCTGGTGAACGAAGTCGAAAAAGAGATCACCGAGCGGCTGATAGCACGCCCAGGAGCGCCCCAGCCATTTCTCGGTCACCAGCTTGTCGGCTTCGGCGAACTCGCGCCGGGCAATCAGGTTGGTGATCGTGGAAAAATCCTTATGCACATCCAGCGGGAGATTGCGGTAACCGGGATAATCGGAAACGAGCGTATCTTCGTTGAGCTGGAAATGCTCGTTGGTAACACCGCCAAACACCATCGCCCCAAGCCGCCCATTGCCGAGCGGCAACGCTTCATCCCATTTTTTGGCCGGGGTGGTGTACCAGAGTTTCAAGTCCGGCTCCGCCGCCAGAGCGGTGGACGCCAACATTAAACCGGCGAGCAAAGGCAAATGTGTTTTCATAGTGTTTCCGCAAAATCTGCAAGTATGGTATGGGGAATGTTTGTTCTTTTCAACTCTCAATAGTCTGGTTGAAAGGAATTGAATTGCGGGACGCCGGCGACCATTCGCCTCGATTTCAGGTACACGATGGCATTGGGGTACAGATCCAAGTTACCGCCCCCTCGCGAGACCGCAGAATTGCAGATGCTGTGATGTGTTCCGCAAACCCAAATTGGAGCTGAATCACGAATCCAGCCTCACCATTATGCGGGCGGCGTCAGACGGGCCTTGATAAAGCTGCGCACGCAGAGAATGACAAAAACCAGGCTGAGCACAAAAAGAATGCTCTGGCAAATCACTGCGGCAGGCCGGGGCACCTCGCCCCCATGAATCAGAGTCCAGAGTTTCGGCAGGCCGATTGCACCACCAATGATGCCCAGCAAACCGAGCGTAACCGCGACATGCATCACATGCATGCGGATATGCTCCCGGGCGGACAGCCAGCCACTGATGATAATGGGCACCCCCATGAACGCCGGAATCAGCGCCGTCACACTTTTTGCGCCGGTGCCAAAGAAACCGGCCAGCCCAAGCAAAAGGAGGACGCTGCCGTAGCCGATTGTGATTTTCCCCATCGTAGTCATCATATAAAGATGCCGACAAAGTAGCTCAAGGCCGACCCATGACCAAACATATATTCAACGCGACACACTGGTGATCGTCCCCCGATTGATCTCCCACCGGCAGAGATCCTGGCCGAGTTCGCTGGGCCAATTTTCCTCAGTGCAGGTCATGAACACTTGGCCGCGGGATTGCCGGGCACGCTCCAACAAGGGCAGCAACCCGCCACGCCGTTTCAAATCCAACTCGCCCATCACGTCATCAATCAGCAAAATGGGCGGCGCACTGTGAATTTCGGTCAGATACTCGGCCTGGGCGATTTTCAGGGCAATGGCCAGCGTGCGCTTTTGGCCCTCGCTGCCATACTGAATGGCCGGGCGGTCATTCAATAAGAGTTGCACGTCGTCGCGATGCGGCCCGACAATTGTGCTGCGATAGGTGCGTTCTCGGTCCCGTGATTTGGCCAATTCAACGGCAAAATCGGTTTTGACGCCGGGCTGGTAATGCAATCGCAGGCTCTCCGCATCATTGGCAATACCGCGATACGCCTGCTGCACCAGCGGGGTCAAGCGCGGCAGTAAAGCCTGGCGGTGCAGGATAATCTCATTGCCCACGGCGATCAGTTCCTGGCTGAAACTCTCGAGCGCCATCAGGTCCACCGGGTAATGCTTCAACAGGGCGTTGCGCGACCGCAAGGCGCGCGCGTACCGTTGCAACAGCCCAAGGTAAGCCGGGCGCGTATGGGCCAGCAGGAGATCCAGGAACCGGCGCCGGTTCCGCGAAGTGCCTTTCACCAACTGTAAATCCTCGGTGCAAAACACCACGGTGCGCAACGTGCCATAAAAATCCCCCAAGCGTTTGACTGGCTGACCGTCCACGGCCAGTTTCCGCTCCGCCGGCGACCAATACATTTTGATTTCGTGAGTCCCCTGCCCCACCACGTCCCCCTGCACGAAATACCCCTTGGCACCGTGGCGCACCATCTGGGCGCTGCCGATGCCGCGAAAGGACCGCAACGTGGACAGGAGATAAATGGCCTCCAGCAAATTGGTCTTACCTTGGGCGTTATCCCCAAGCAACACGTGAAAGCCAGGGTTGAACAACACGTCCAGCCGCGGATAATTTCGGAAGTCACGTAACTTTAGGCGCGCCAAATGCACGTACGTAGTCTAAGCAGACCGACTGCCAAAGAATAGGAAAAACCGATACAAACCATCGCCAGGACAATGCATTTACAAAGCGCGACAGCTACGGGAGTCAGTACCGCCCACCGGTAAATTCGCCCGCCGCCAAGCGGCGTCGGAAGTCGGCATAAGCATCGGCCAACCCCTCATCCAAGAGCATCTTGGGCTTCCAGCCCAGCGCCAACAGTCTGGAATTATCCATGACTTTACGCGGGGTGCCATCCGGCTTGGTGGTGTCCCACTGCAATTCCCCGGGGTAGCCCACCACCCGCTTTACAGCTTCGGCCAACTCCCTAATGGTTACTTCCCGACCAGTGCCGACATTGATAAACTGCTCTTCACTGTAGCTTTCCAGGAGGAACACACAGGCCCGGGCCAAATCCGTAGTATGCAGCAACTCGCGCAGCGGCGAGCCCGTGCCCCAGCAAACGACGGCTGGCAGATTAGCCATTTTGGCTTCATGCAAACGCCGGATCAAGGCCGGCACCACGTGAGAATTCTGCGCGTGATAATTGTCATTCTGGCCGTAGAGATTCGTGGGCATCGCGCTGATGAAGTCACACCCATACTGGCGGCGATAGGCCTGGCACATCTTAAGACCAGCGATCTTGGCAATGGCATACCATTCATTGGAGGATTCCAGCGCGCCGGTGAGTAAATATTCCTCCTTCAACGGCTGCGGTGCAAACTTGGGATAAATGCATGAACTGCCCAAGAAAAGCAGTTTTTTAACACCGGCACGCCAGGCACCATCAATCAGGTTGTTCTGAATTTGGAGGTTCTCGTGAATGAATTGCGCCGGGTACGTACTATTGGCCAGAATGCCACCCACCTTGGCGGCGGCCACCACCACGAACTCCGGACGTTCGCTTTGGTAAAAGGCCCGCACAGCGGCGGTGTCCAGCAAATCCAACTCGTGGTGGGTCCGGCTCAAGAGCCGGGTGTAACCGGATTGCTCCAATTCACGCCAGATGGCGCTGCCCACCAAGCCGCGATGCCCGGCCACATAGATACGTGCGTCTTTGGGAATACTCATAGAAGATTATTCAGGATTGCGCCACTTGCCGTGTTCGCGGATCAAATCCACGAGATGGTCCACGGCCTCCACTTCGGGGATGTTGAACTTCACCGGAGTTTTGCCCACGTACAGATTGATTTTACCGGGCGCACCGCCCACATACCCGAAATCGGCATCAGCCATCTCACCAGGTCCATTGACGATGCAGCCCATGACGGCGATTTTGACGCCTTTCAAATGTTCGGTGCGCGACTTGATTTTGGCGGTGATGGTTTGCAGGTTGAACAGCGTGCGTCCGCAAGAAGGACACGCGACGTAGTCGGTTTTGAACGAACGGCATCCCGCCGCCTGCAGAATGTTAAAGGCCAGCCGGAGCGATACGCCCGGATGGATCTCACAACGGACCAGAATGGCGTCCCCGATACCATCGGCCAGCAGCGTGCCAATCACCGCTGAAGTCCGCAGCAGGGCAATCCGCGCAGCCAACGGTTCGCTCGGTTGAACCAAGCAATCCTTGAGCAGGATGGGATTAGTCCGTTCCGTCTGCGCCAATTTTGCCGCCAGCAGGCGAAACGCAGCGATGGGCGGCAAATTCACCCCATCCTTTACGGTCACCAACTGGGCCTCGGAATCCACGTCGAAATCTTTCGTCGGATCCACTTCCAAGACATTGATCTGCTCATACACGCCTTCAGGACGGACGTCATCGCTCGGGCGCAACCGCACCGCAACCGTCTGGTAAACCGTTTCTGGCACTACCACCCGAATGGTTTGCTCGCCACCACATTTGACTCCCGGCAGCAATTCACATTCCTCGGTGACCCGACGTTGAAACGTGTACGGATCATACGACGTTTGGATGGCCGACCACACCGGCAACGCATTGGCCGAATGCGAAAGCGCCGGGATTTCGGCGATCAAATCATGGCAGACCGGGATTTCATACGGGGAATCTTCCGTCAGCGAAACGCGAATGGTATCCCCCAGTCCGTCACTGAGCAGCGAGCCAATGCCAATGGCGCTCTTGATCCGGCCATCCTCTCCTTCCCCAGCTTCGGTCACTCCCAAATGGATTGGGTAATTCCAATCCCGTCCCAGCTTGGCCAAGCGCATGGCGAGCAACCGATAGCACTCGATCATCACCTTGGGATTGGACGACTTCATCGAGAAACAAAAATTATGGTAATGATGTTTGCGCGCAATGCGGGCAAATTCGAGGGCGCTTTCCACCATCCCCAGCGGGGTGTCCCCGTACCGGTTCATGATCCGGTCGCTCAATGAACCATGGTTGGTACCGATGCGCATGGCGCGCCCATATTCCTTGCACAACTCGACCAATGGCGCGAATTGCTCCTCAATTCGCTCGAGTTCCTCAAAATATTGGTCATCGCTGTATTCCCGGTTGGCAAACTTCTTTTTATCCGCGAAATTACCCGGATTGATGCGGATTTTTTCCACCCACTTGACGGCTTCCAAGGCGGCATCCGGCTTGAAATGAATGTCCGCCACGATGGGCACCATGCAACCACGTTGGCGCAACTCAGCGACGATGAACTGCAAGTTGGCCGCGTCCCGAATTGTCGGGGCCGTAATGCGAACGAGTTGGCAACCCACCGCTACCAGGTCCAGCGTCTGCTGCACGCAGGCCGCCGTATCCATCGTGTCACTGGTGATCATGGATTGCACCACAATCGGATGATTGCCACCAATGACAACTCCACCGCGGCTCGGATCACCCACAACGACTTCGCGGGTAAGTCGGCGATGGTAGAAATAGGGGGTTTCGCAGTAGTTCATAATTCAATCCTGACTTATTTTGTCATGCTCCGCTTGAAATGCGCCAAGGCTGCCCGGGCGGAAACGAAGGCCACTTCGTCGAGATCAATATCCGCCGGAGCGACTACCTCCAATCCCGCCGCCTCGTCCAGCGCACGCGCGGCGTCAAAGGACGTCACGCGACAGATAAAAAACAGGTCGAGCGTGTCGTAGATCACCCCGCTGAACGGGTAGCGGTTGGGAAACGACATCAGGAATTCCATCGACTCGATTTCCAGCCCAACCTCTTCACGGGTTTCCCGTCGCAACGCGTCCTCGGCGGATTCCCGGCCATCCACAAACCCGCCGGGCAAGCCCAGCTTGCCTTGGCCGGGATCTTTAGCACGGCGAATCAGCAGCACGCGTCCCTGGCCATCGCACAGAATACCGCCTACCGCCGCCGAGGGACCAAAGTGCATCCGCAACCCGCAACGGTCGCAAAATAGTGCATTTTTATCAATGACCGAAATGGCCATGGCAGCACATTGCGGACAATGCTTGATCAAGTCCAGGCGGTTGTCGCGCATGAGAGTCACCACGTCACCGACTCAAGGAACTTGAGGCTCTGGGGCAATTGTTCTTTGACCGTGGGAGATTCGTCTTCAATGAAGTAATATTTTACTCCGACCTCGGCGCCGGCTTTCAGCATCGCCTTCAAATCAATTTGCCCCGCCCCCAGCGCAACATCGTTCTTCACATCCGTCTTACCAGTCAATTCACCGGTGGCGACCCCCTTCTTCAAGTCTTTGAGATGCACCAGTTCCCAACGGCCAGGGTGTTTCTTCAGCAGCTTGGCCGGGTCTTGCGCGGGGAAATAAACCCAAAGAATATCCATTTCAAAAGTCACCAACTCCGGCTTGGTTTCCTGAATCAGCAAATCCATGAGGGTACCATCACCATAAGGTTCAAACTCGTAACCATGGTTATGGTAGTAGGCCTTCATCCCGTACTTGGCGAAGACTTCGCCCGCCTTGTTAAGAACGGCGGCGGCCTCGCGCGCGGTCTTTTCCGTGAACTTGCCCTGATGCGGAATCCAGGCAAACCCGACGTAACTCAAACCCATGGCTTTGGCGTCCTTGGCCACGGCCTCGGGATTATCGCGCAGCAAATCATAGGAAAAATGACCGGCGACCGCTTTGATTCCCCGCGCATCCAATTCAGCCTTTAACTTTTCCGGTGCCAACTTGTAAGTGCCAGCCAGCTCGGCGTATTGGAACCCAAGCTGTTTCACCAAGTCCATGGTGCCAGGTACATCCTTGCCGAACTCAGCGCGCAAGCTGTAAAGCTGCAATCCCAACGGTCCCTTGAAGGACGGTCCAATACCGACGGCGGCGACAGTGCGGCCAGCGGTTAGCAATAAAGTGGCGCAAGCCACGGGAATGATTACTTTAATCATATTTTTCATAGGCGAAAACATACAGGCTTTTAGGCGTTTGCCTAGCCCGAATTTCTCACAGCCAACTTGCTGCCCCGGATCGCTGAAGCCAGCCGCTGCTTTTGGCACACCTTGAAAGTGGTGTCAACGCTGCGCTCCGTTGCGCATAGCCGCTCACTTGGACAAGTATTTCTGCATTGGATCCCCACTCATCCGCCTTCCTGTTTCTGGATCGTAAACTCGGCAGCCGTAATAAATCAGGCCGGTATCGTCATTGTGATACTTGGTCGAGAACCGGAAGGGGTAAATGAATGGCAACGGCCGGTAGCTTTGAGCAGTTGCCCGAATGTGGTAAGCTCATAGTATGCTCATATTCAGCCACCATGATAATGTCATGTTTCCAGTCACTTGTCGTGGCGTTTCCAGTCACTTGTCTTGAAGCGTAAAAACGACCCCTTATTTTAGACAAC
>JBAXGN010000059.1 GCA_037139415.1 Verrucomicrobiota bacterium
GTTAACAATAACTTCCGAGGCACCCTTCAAATAACTCGTAAACTGGGGCTAGGACTTCGTGTCATGGAACGCACAAGTGGTTTCTTAGGAATGACGCATGAGTCTGTGATAACGCCAGCACTTCACGCCACTTGGAAGGCTCTTGCAAACGAAAAGGCCAACGAAATATGAGTAACCTCAGTGTTTATATGCTAGATCTCTTCAGCGGTATGACCCAGGTGATGGTTACGATCCTGTTTCATCGCCCAAGCTTACCAGACTGCCTCGCCCAGCATAGATTGCACCCGTTTCACCGCTACCGTTCAGTGGCACGGTTTCGATTAATAGCATGATTCATCTGACCATAATTAACAAACACGGTTTATCGAATCGCTGTTCAATTCTTTCACGCAGCAAGGAATTGTATGTCGAGAGTGCCTTGTGCATTCCCCGTTGCTATCAACAACAGTATTAAATTTTCGCGCACGATGAATAATGCCTCCGTCATCGAAACAAAACTTTGCCCGCATTGCGGGAACACAAATTCGCACAAGAATCTATTCCAATGTACAGTGCCACAAGTGTCGTATGGCCCTCACGAAACCCCGTTGGAGGGCGAATGGACACCTAAAGTGAATTATGTTCTTTTGCAGTGCCAAACGTGCAAAGACGTTTCGTTTTACTCAAAATACGAGTTTGAAAATTGGAAGGAAGCTCATCTAGAATACCCCTCTCAATACGATCTAGACTCATGTATACCAGAAGCTGTCGCTATGAACTACCGTGAAGCGAAGCGGGTTCAAAATATTTCCCCGAATGCGTTTGCGGTATTGCTCAGACGGGCACTTGAGGCTCTTTGTGACGATCGAGGACTTGCTTCCGATTCTCTCGCTAGGAGGCTCAAGGAACTCTCCAATCGAGGCGAAATTCCAAGTAAGCTCTCCGAAATTTCGACTATACTACGTGAATTGGGTAATACGGGTGCACATCACACAACGAAAAAATTAACTGTGCCGTTAACCTGGACGATGGACGAGTTCTTTCGGTCGTTGGTTGAGTACATTTATGTTGCTCCACACCGACTCGCAAAATACCAAGAGCGCTTGCAAGATTACAACAAGCGTGACCAAGTAGCTCCAGTCAGCCAGTCGTTGCCTTCTACTGAAGCGGATGGCTGACCCGTAATATTCCCTCCCCGACCCACACTCAATTTTCCGTAAACCTTGAATGACCACCGGCTTTTGCACGTCCAAATGACACGAACGTGAACCAGATTCACCAACATAACCCGCATCGCCCTGCGGCCGGTATCGCCTCGCGCGCCACGCCTTTGATCACTTGAAGGTGTCAGTAACCCGTTTTACCAACCATTTCCAATGCAATCGCACCGACAACCTTTGAGACAGCATACCGGGCAGACAGGCGGTTTTACCCTGATTGAATTGCTGGTCGTCATCGCCATCATCGCCATTCTGGCTGGCCTGCTTCTGCCTGCGTTGGCAATGGCCAAGGCCTACGCCAAGGCCACATCCTGCGCGAGCAACATGCGTCAATTATCCCTGGGTTGGCAGATCTACATGGATGATAGCACGGGGGCGCTGGTGAACAATTGCAGCCGGTCGGACACCATTACCTATCGCCAGAGCTGGGTTAACAACGTGCAGGATTGGAACACGAGCGTGGAGAACATCACCCCCTCCTTCATTTTCAGCGGCAAGCTCGCCCCGTACGTCAATAATAACCTGGCGGTGTACAAGTGTCCGTCCGATCTGTCTCAGGCCAAAAACGGGCCACGGCTCCGCAGTTATTCCATGAATGCGATGATGGGTGACCCGCTCATCAGTCCCAACCGGTTCAATCCCACCTGGACGCAATTTCTCAAGGAGTCGCAGATCCCCAACCCCTCTGGCTTCTTTGTGTTTATCGAAGAGCATCCGGACACCATCAATGACGGGTATTTCGTCAACAATTGGAACCAGATCAAATGGGGCAACCTACCCGCGTCCTTTCACAATGATTCCGCCAATCTGTCCTGGGCGGATGGACACATGGAGCGTCATCGCTGGCAGACCAACACCGTGCGCGCGCCCATCCAAGGGGCGGTGAAAGGGGGCTTTGTGCCCAATCCCACCACGGATTACCTGTGGCTGCGCGATCGGGCCAGCGTGAAAGTCAATTAGCTCGCGACGTATTCAATACTGGAAGGCACATGGTGTTTCATGCGGAAAACCAATTAATGAACATGCGATGCCGGGATTCAAAGAGCAGAAGCATGCCGCGTCTCCAAGTTGCCTGCGGCAACCTGCTTTTCCTTCTGCTGCTGGGCTGCGGTTGCTGGCTGCCAGTCCACGCTGCGTCCCTGGCGACGCCGTTCGTGGTCTCCCTCGGCGCCTTTGAGTGTGAGTTCACGCGCAGTCATCTCGACGCCATCAAGTGGCGCGACCGCTACGTGATTGGCGACCCGTTCGACAACCCACGGCCGACCGTGTGTCCGGTGTTGATGCAGGCTAACTGGCGGTTGCTGGCCCAACCGTCCGATGACGAGGCCAGTGAACCCGTGGTTGAGCAGACCGAGACGATGGTGACCGTGAAACTGGCCGGCGTGGCCAAGGAGGTTGGGGATGGTCCCGGACGCTGGTCCTGGCGCCAGACCTGGACACTGGAGCGCACAGGCCGCCTGCGGTTGGCCTACACGCTCACCCAAACCGCCACGCCGCGCGGGTCGTGGTCCATGCACCGGTTGGAATTGACCGGAAACCGGGACGAGTTGTTCATCACCCACCCGAATAAGGATAAACATACGCCGGGCAAGCCGGTGCCTATCCGCACCCGCGACGGTCGGGAGGTTGCGCCATTGTTCGGTGGTGACGGGAATATCATCAAGAACCCGGCCGAGATCAGGCTGCCTTACGCCGGCCACCAAGTGGTGCTGCGCCCCGACTCGCAAACGCGCAGCGTCGAGCTTTGGAACGGTTGGTGGCGGCAGAAAATCAACTTGTCGCTGCCGTCGGGCAAGCAAGTGGAGGCGCAGTTTGAGTTTGATCTGACCGACTTGCCAAATTTGGTCAAGCCACGCCTGGCCGTGGCGTCCCTGCCCCGCGAGCAGGAACCTTGGCGAACTGCCAAGCTCCCGCCCTTGGCGCGTCCGGCGCGTGTGCTGCGGTTCGCGCAGCAGACGCCGGGCATCATCGCCTCGAGCAAGGTAACTCCACGCAGCGAGGAGGAACTGGAGCGCTTCTTCACCGCCATGGCACCGCATTTTGACGTGATGGAGTTAGTCATTGCCTGGACCGACTGGAAATGGGATCTGGGCTGGGCCAATGGTTCGGCTTCGCGATTGCATGCCGAAGCCATCGCCGCCGAAGTGCGCAAGCAGTTGCGGATTGCTCATCGTCATGGTATTCGGCTGGCGCTGAGTCTGAATTTCGGCGATTCGGGTCCGGGCACCGGTCAACTTGAGACGCGTCGCCAACCGCAATACCAAGGCGAAACGCTTGATCCCGAGACCGGCAGTTTCATCAAAAAGCGCGACGTCTTTGATTGGTCCAGTGCCGAGGCAACCGCTCGCGCGCGGCAAGCCTGGGAGGATTGCGCACGGTTGATCGGTCCGGTGGACTACCTGTTCTTTAACGAGCCGCATTGGCGGTTAAGCACGTGGTATCAGTCGCCGTTGTTCTCCGAAGCTGCGTTGGCCGATTTCCGGCGGTTCACGGGGAATCCAACGGCGCGTTTTCCGGCCAAAGCGTACGTGCCGCCCACGCTACGCACCGATAATCAAGCCAGTCCGGCGGACTGGGGCCGTTGGTACGACTGGGCGCAAGCCAGCTTTGCGCGGATGATCGCCACGCAGGCCGGCGCGTTCGCCAAGGCCAACACCAGCAACCCGGATTATGCGGGCGCCATCTACTTCCAGAACGTCGGGTGGACCGGGCCGCAGTACGCGGTGGATTTGGATCGCCTCGCGGCGTTGCCCGAGGTGACCTGGCTGTGTGCCGAATACGTGACCGACGCCAACAGCCCGCAGTGGCTCAAGTTCCGCTACTACGCCGCGCGGCATGACCGTCGGCTGAGCAGTTTTGTGAACATCGGCCAGTACGATCCCGACGCCCCCGGGCGGGTCCGTTACGAAGGCACCGACGAGGGTTTCGCCAGTGCGGTGCGGATGGGGATCGAGGAGCATGCGCCGATGATCACCCTCTACCCGATGGACGCGCTTGATCCCAAGTCGCCCGGCTACAATCCCAAGCGTACCGCCATTTGGGATCGGCTGACCCGCGCGCCGGCACCCTGACTTCTGCGCTGGACAAAGATAATCTGAACAAAAACCATGAAATCAAATCAAAACGTTAATCAGTCATCCGCAACGAGTGTTAATCGCGTCTGGTAAACTGGTTTTCCGCGATCTGCCTTTTTTGGATCATCCTCTTAATCATCACGGACATGTCCATCGTAAAATGAATTAACCAAAAACATGCTAGCCATTTTCTCCACCATCCGCTGTTGGCGTGCCCTACTCGGATGCATTGCCAGTATAGGCGTGATTACCTTGTCTGCGGCGGCTCCCGTGGTCGTGAAACCGCAGTCAACCGATGAACTCCTCACCAATCCCGGCATGGGCTGGGAAACCTTCAACCGCCCCGGAAAAAGGGATAAGAACCTGCCGTCTTGGATTCCCTCCACCGTCAATTATGCGCGCTGGGGTTGGGGGACGCTGGAGCCGCAACCAGGCAAGCTCGATACCGCCTTTCTGGACAAAGCGCTGAAGGAAGCGCATGACTCCGGGCAAAAGCTGGCCTTTCGTGTCATGTGTTGCTCTGTCACCAAAAACCGTCCCTATCATCCCGCTTGGATCAAGGATGTCGGTGGTCGGGAAATTATCGCAGATTGGGGTGGCGTGGCACCACTGCCCATCCCCGATATGGACGATCCCGTCGTCCTTGACCGCCATCTGGATTTTATCAAGCGATTGGGCGCGCGGTACGACGGTCATCCGGACCTGGATCATCTGGATCTGGGTTCCATCGGCTGGTGGGGTGAGTGGCATCTGAGCCGCTCCACGAAAGCCAAATTACCAAGCTTGGAAAATCGCATGAAAGTGGTGAATACCTACTTGGCCGCATTCAAGAAAACGCCCTTGTTGATGTTACTCAACGGAAAAGAATGCACCACCTATGCTACCCAGCATGGAGCCGGTTGGCGCGCCGATTCGATGGGCGATCTGGGTAGCTTCTCCAAAACCTGGAATCACATGCGCAACGCCTATCCGGCTTGGATCAAAGAGACGAAGGTCCAGGACGCCTGGAAGACCGGTCCCATTGCCTACGAGCCACCCATGGAGGTGGCTGAATTTACCGAGAAAAATTGGCCGCTCCGCTGGATTTTCAATTACGCGCTGGCCTGTCACGGCAGCTACTTCAGCGGTAAGTCAGGGAAATTGCCGGAGGACCAACATTTCCGGGAAGAACTGGAGCGGTTCCTGCGCCGTCTCGGCTATCGTCTGGTCTTACAGGAACTGCAACACCCCGCTCAAGCCAAACCCGGAGCCAAACTCGACGTGTCCATGCAGTGGCAGAACATCGGTTCCGCCCCGTGTTACCAGCCGTATCGAGTCGCCTATCGGTTGGCCAATCAGAATGGGTATCAAAAAGTGATGGTCGGCAACGTCACCGTCAACCGCTGGCTTCCCGGCTCCATTGAATTGTTCACCGAGGAGTTCTTCAAGGAACCGAAGGACCTGCCACCAGGACAGGTGTATGCGGTCGCTGACACCCTCAGTCTGCCCGGCGACATTCCGCCCGGTGAATACAGCGTATCCATCGGGGTGGTCGGCGTGGCCACGGAAGAGCCGGTAGTGCGCCTCGGGATCACCGGCCGCGCTCAGGATGGCTGGTATCCGCTAAGCAAGTTGCAAGTGATCCGGTAATCATATCGTTCAGCCCGCTGTGAGCGCCGCGCGGGCATCCTCTGCAGCCCCGGTCTTTTCGAGGAAGTAATCGTAGCCGCCCACGTAGGGAACGATCTGGCCGGCGCTGACGTGCAGCACCTTGGTCGCGAGATTGCGGATGAAATGCACATCATGCGAGATGAACACCAGCGTGCCCTCGTAACGCTGGAGCGCCAGCGTGAGCGATTCGACGGTGTGAATGTCGAGATGCGTGGTCGGCTCGTCCATGAGCAGCAGGTTCGGCGGATCAACCAGGAACTTGACGAGATTGAGCCGGCTCTTCTCGCCCCCGCTTAACACCCGGGTCGGCTTGAAAATATCGTCCTTGCGGAACATGAAGGAACCCAGCACGCCGCGCGCCTCGTCTTCATGCATGGCTGGCGCGCTGGCCAACACCTCCTCAAGCACTGTTTTTTCCGGATCGAGTGTGTCGGCGCGGTGCTGGCTGAAGTAACCAATCTTGGCGTTGTGCCCGAGGTCCCGTACGCCTCTTTGAAACTCCACCACGCCTGCGAGAATTTTCAGCAGCGTGGATTTGCCCGCGCCGTTCGGCCCGACCAGCACCGTCCGTTCGCCGCGTTCGATGGTCAGGTCGAGGCCCGTGTACACCTTCGTCGCCCCATAGGCCATATGAATTCCCTCCAGGGAAACAGCGCGTTGCCCGCCGCGCGGCGGTGGCGGGATTTGAAAACGGAACGGTTTGCGCGGAGCCATCGGTTTCTCGATCAGCTCCAACCGTTCAATCTGCTTGAGCTTGCTCATGGCCTGCGAGGCCTTGGATGGCACCGCGCGAAACCGGTCCGCGAATTCCTGGAGCGCCTGGATTTCCTTCTGCTGGTTTTTATAGGCGGCCAGTTGCTGTTCGTAGCGTTCCTCCCGCTGCCGGAGGTAGTCGGTGTAGCCGCCGCTGTAATCAATAAGCTTTCTCTCCGAGATTTCATGCACTTGGGTCACCACTTCATCCATGAACTGGCGGTCATGCGAAATCAGCAGCAGCGCCCCGGAATAGTTCTTCAGGTAATTTTGCAGCCAGAGCAAGGCCAGCAAGTCCAGGTGGTTTGTTGGCTCATCCAGCAGCAGCAGATCCGGCTCCATCACCAGCAGCCGGGCCAGCCGCGCGCGCATGATCCAGCCGCCGCTCATCTCCCGCGCCTTCCGGTCAAAGTCCGTCTCACGATAGCCCAGGCCGCGCAACATTCGCTTCGCCTTCGTCTCCACCTGCGGATCGTTCAGCGCGTCATACTTCGCGTGCGTTTCCAGGTACTCCGGGCCGGAAGTCGCGCCCGCCGTCTCCAGCTCATGCAGCCGCTGCTCCAGGCGTGGCAGCTCATCCACCCGGCCCGTGGCCACTTCCAGAATGGTCTCTTCGCCATGCGCTTCGGCCTCCTGCGGGAGATGCCCGACCATGGTCCATTCATCCCGCGCCACGGTGCCGGCGTCCGGTTCCTTGTGCTTGAGGATGAGGGAAAACAACGTGGTTTTGCCCGTGCCATTCGGCCCGACCAGCCCGACGCGGTCGCCATAATTCACCCCAAACGACGCGTCTTCAAACAGCACGCGCCCGCCCAGGGACATCTTTAAATCTCGGATTGTGAGCATTAAATACAGTAGCCGCCGACGGATGACCGCCGCTACGCGAGGAAAAAATTAACCTGTCCACCGCGGAAACCGGAGCATTGGATTTGTCTGCGGCGACGAGGTGCAAAGTGTACCCCGAAATCGCCCGTCGTCAACGGCTTATTCGTTGAAACATTTAATTGGAACCCATACTATTTCTTTGCCCCACCCCGCAACAACGCCCCCTGCAAGGGATTTGTCGCGCATGGCAGCCATTGAAGTAATCTCTGAATCAATTTGCCCTGCTTGGGCAAAAAACAACAGCATGGGGTCTGGATATTTCCGTTTCTATAATCATAACAAATTACAGCACAGTTAGTTATACATAATTGACGCAAGCTGGCATGGTGGTTGCTTGAGTGCCAAGCGTGCGAATTATATGGGCATTGATCAGGTTGTTGTTGGCTTCCGTTTTCGGAAGTTCCTCCACCTGTGCGCAAGTCATCGAAGAGTTGCCGTTTGAATATCGCGAAGGTTTGATTTGGGTTCAGGTCCAAGCCGATAAACCGACTGGCACCTTGAATTTCCTGCTGGATAGCGGAGCCGAAGTAACCCCGCACACCATTCGCTGGCGTTGAACGCCAGCCAGCGCCGCTCTGGACTTATTCCAGGGCGGTTTCCATTTGTCGGCACGTGACTTGCATCAGGACGACTGTGAATTGTGCCACGGATTGTTTAAAATTTTTGATGGACAAAACAAGCCAGCCATGGTTGAGTGGAATCGTCTTAAGCACCAGCGATGAACGCATGGCAAACATGGTTGGATGGTCTGTTCAAGGCCGTTCGCGGTCGCACCGGTTGGTCCGTCGGACGCCACCGGACCAAGCGCCTTGTGCGGCGGGGCTGGCCCCTTCTGATTTTGTTCGGCTGCTTGGTTGCGGCGCTGTTTTACGTGAGCCGTGACATATTCCGACCGGCAGTAAAGCGTTTTTTTGCGGCGCGTTTTTTCCGCCAAGCCAGCCGTTATGAACAAAAAAAGGACTACGGACGGGCGGCTTTTTCAGCGCGCAAAGCGCTCAGCCTGAACGCGCAGCATGAAGACTCGCTCCGTTTGATGGCGCAAATGTCCCAAGCCATCGAATCCCCCGTCGCCATGGATTGGGGGTACCAATTGGTGGCCACCGCGCCAGCCAGTTCCAACCAGCTATTATTGGCGCGTATTGCCATGCGTTGGGAGGGGCCGCCTTACCCCACCGCCGGCCGTATTCTGCGCACGGTGGATGAGCAAGGCCGCAAAACCATCGAGTTTCATTTGGCAGCAGCGGAACTGGCCTTGAAGAATCGGCAACCCTTACAAGCAGAAGCCTATTACGAAGCCGCCTCCCGGCTGGAACCAGACAACCTTTCCCTCCAGATCAACCTGGCCTCGTTGCGCCTGCTCTCCACCAATCACGCGGCGACCATCCAGGCGGAGATCTTTCTAAAACAATATCTGGAGGATTCGCAGTATGGCACGGAGGTCTGCCGTTCGCTGCTGGCGTTCACCCGGGGCCGCAAGGATTTTCAATCCGCCAAAGCCTATTCCCGCCGTATTCTGGCCAGCTCAAAGGCGATCAAAGATCGGTTGGATTGGCTGGCCATTCTTCAGGAAAGCAATGATCCGGATTATGCCCGCAGCCTGAAAGAGGAGCAAGTCCGCGACCAGAGCAATCCCGAATTGGCAACCGCCCTGGCACTCTGGCTGGTTTCGCACAAGCATGCCACCCAAGCGCTGGCTTGGCTGCGCAGTCTCCCGCCGGGCGTGCAATCGGCGAAAGTGGTCCGGCTCGCCATGGCCGACTGTTTTGAGGCGCTTCAGGATTGGACCGGCCTGGCCAATTATTTGCGGGCCGAACAGTGGCGCGAACAGGAATCGCTCCGTTGGGCGCTGCTCGTGCGGACGTTGCGGCAGAGCGGGCATTCGGCAGAAGCCCAACTGGAATGGAACAACCTGATGGCTTGGGCCAGCCTACGGCAACCGGCCTTGGCACAGGTGTTCCGCGTGACGCGGGAATGGGGTTGGCAGCCGGAACTCGAGCTGACGGCGTGGGCGCTGTTGGAACGCTACCCGGGTGAATACACGGCGTCCGCTGAACTTCAGCGGGTGCTCTTAAAGCGGGAGGATACCCGGGGCCTTCTGCGGCTGTTCAATTTATTGTATCAAAACAACCCCACCGACACGGTGGCCAAAAACAACTTCGCCTATCTATGTCTGCTGCTGAACACCAATCTGCCGCAGGCCCATCAGTTAGCCGCCGAAGCATATCAGGCATATCCCAAAGACTGGCGGCTGGCCGCCACGTATGCATTCTCATTGCTCAGCCAGGGAAACGCCGAGGCGGCGGTAAAAGTCTATGATGCCATCCCGGTCTCGCAAATCAAGGATCCCAGCCTGATGGCCCAGTACGGCATCATCCTGGCCGGAGCTGGACGCGTCAAAATGGCCCAGTATCATTTGGAAAAAAGCGGCTCGGCAACGCTGTTGCCGGAAGAGCGCAAACTATTCAACCAAGCCGCCCAACAAGTGTTTCTGGCGCCCAAGCCCTGATGAATTCTTCGCTACCATTCCGTTTGCTGTTTCTGGCGCTGGCCGGGCTGTGGGGAGGGACGTTATATCGTCTTAGCGCCCTGTGGAGCGCTTACCCCAACTATCTATACGGCTATAGCGTCCCGTTGCTATGCCTGATGATTTTTCGCGAGCGCTGGTTGTCCCGACCGACCCCGGTTGTGCCCGTGTTTTCAGGGATGGGCTGGCTGCTTTCCCTGATCGGTTTGACGGGGTGGGGAATGTCCCGGCTGGCCTTTGAAGTGATGCCCACCTGGCGGCTGGCCGCTTGGGGTATGACCCTCTCGCTGATCTGCATCACGCTAGGAGTGGTGTATTCCATAGGGGGACGGGCCTGGGTGCGGCACTTCATATTGCCAGTTGGTTTCCTCCTGCTGGCCGTGCCTTGGCCCATGAGCTTGGAACAACCCATCATCGCCAAGGCGTCTTCCTGGGTGACCAGTATCACCATGTCCATTTTAACCCTGGCCACGGTCCCGGCGATTCGCCATGGCAACCTGATCGAAATCAGTACCGGCGTAGTCGGCATTGACGAGGCATGCAGCGGCATTCGTTCGTTGCAGGGCACGCTGATGGTCAGCTTGTTCCTGGGCGAAATTTTCCGGCTAACCACCGCTCGCCGCGGACTCTTGCTGGCAACGGGGCTGGCCTCCGCGCTGCTCCTAAACATCCTTCGTACCACCTCGCTGGTGTGGTGGGGAGACGTGAACGGGGTGGCGGCTTTGGCCAGGTTCCACGACCAAGCTGGCTTTGGTGTGCTGGGGGCCAACCTGATTGTCCTGGCGGTGGTCTCCTGGCGCTGGCGTTCCAGCCTTGGGTTGGGCGCGGTAGCTGGTCCAATCCCGCCGGTCACCGCCAACCCGCGATTGACAGTGCCCTTCAGTTACAGTCTTACCATGGTCGTACTGTTGGTGCTGGCGGAGGGCGGCACGTGGTTGTGGTTTGTGGCGCCCGCCGGCGGACGGACGGGGCCGGATTGGAAATTTGCCGGTCCACCCGCAGGCGTTCGCGCGCGGTCGGGTCCGCTCACCGCTGGACAGCAGGAACTATTGCAAACAGACGAGAGCATCAAATGCGAGTGGATGGACGATCAAGGTTTTTACTGGAAGGTTTTTTATTTGCGTTGGTTGCCGGCCGGCCATTTGCATGGGTTAACCAGAGTGAACAATGCGTTTCATCCCACGGACGTGTGCCTGGCCGGAGCCGGGAAAACCTTGTTGGAGCCTCCCCGTGTCCTTACCTTCAAAGTTCACGACGTCGAGTTTCTGGCCCGTGAATTCCATGCCGACGATTCGGGACGGGATTTGTTGGTTCAGCAGGCCCATTGGACCAAGGGTGCCAACATCAATACCTATTGGCTGATGGATCCCACTCAGGCGTCCACCAAGCTGGCACTATCCCAGGCTTGGCGCATGATTGCCGACCGTCAGAAACCCACCGCGACCGAGCACCGGGTGATTCTCGTTGGCGTGTGGGTGCCGCCAAAGACCCCGGTGGATCGGGCAGTCATCCTGAATTGCCTCAACGGGTTGATCCGACCCGGTTAAACCGATTCACCGTTTGCCGTTCAGCGCCTCGACTTCATACGCCAGCAGGCAGGCATGCATGGCTTCGGCGTCGGGCGCGTCGCGCAGTTGGGTGAGCAGTTCCGTCTTTTGGGCCACCAAACATAAACGTGCCAGCGAATGCAGGTGAAACCGCTCATCCTGGCAACAGATTAAAAAGAACAGGTCCGTGGGTTGGTTGTCTGGCGCGCCAAAGAAGATGCCCTGCAGGGTCCGGCCAACCACCATGAATGAAGTTTCAAACAAGTAATGCTGGTAATGGCGCGGATGCGGCACCGCCAGGCCACCGGGCAGCGCAGTGGAGCAAAGCGCCTCCCGTTCCTCCAAGCTGGTCAGCAGTTCCCGCTCATCCATGACCAGCCCGGTGGACTGCGCCAAATGCACCAGTTCCCGCAGAACGGAGGCCCGCGTCTTGGCCGCCAGCGCGGGCGCAATATGTTCCTGCTTGATCATCAATGGCAGGATGGCGCCCGAGGCAAAAAGATCCCGGGTGGCATGCGTGGATTTTTGATGATAGTCCGCCAATCGGCGCGCTTCAAACCCCAGGATTCGTTGCGAGGCCCAGGTTTCAATTTCCTGCTTGCGAAATACCAACCGATCCCCTCGCTTCTCGAATGGGATTTCCTGTCGTTTTACAAGCGTTTCGACATCCGTATGGGTCAGGTGCAGGTACTGCGCCACTTCCTCCAAGTTGTATATGCGAAAAGACATAATCGTAGTGGGTTACTTGGGGGAAGCCGTAAGGCGCCGGATTTCCTCATCCAAGTATTGAATGCGCGCCACCACCCAAGTTTTCATTTGTGCCACATCTTCCGCCCAAGTGATTCGATCATGATACGGCCCCTGATTCCCGGGCCAACGGGTGGCATTGCGGCTGGCGGCGTCCCCAAGCGTCCTGGCATTCTCATCTATCAGGGCCTGCACCGCACCGGCCGAAAATTGATGGTCGCGCAGATGTTTCCAGCGTACCCCGAACCGTTGGCGGAACGCCGCGTTCTCAAGCAGGCGGTCGAACAGATGGTTAGACAGCCAATCGTTGGGCGGCATGGCGGAGGAATCCCAGTCGCGCCCGAAGGTGCCATCGTAATCCCACGGCGCAAAGAAAAAGAGCGGGGCGGGCGTGTTGGTGGCGTATCCATCACGACCGAGGAAATAGTTCTTGGTGATGCCATCGCTATTACTGTTCAGGAGAACCAGTAGATAAAAATCCATGGCATTGTCCAGATCCAAACGGGAACCAATCCCGGTTTGCGGGTGCTCGAACGCTTCCCGGGGGGCGGTACTCACAAACTGGTTGAAGGCATCCATGGGTTCCCAATACGGTTTGATCTCGGCATTGGGTTCCCGCTGCTCATAGCCTGCATGTCCGGGGGCGCTGAAATTGGCCGGATGATCAACCGCCTTGTACAGGCAGGCGTGGTTGACGTCATTGCTATTGTACCCGTGCCACCCCAACAGATGCCGGTCCACCCGCTCCATTAACAAATAAACGCCCTGATAATCCTGGTTCAGGTACACCTCCACAAAACGGCTCCCGGACGCAAAGCGCGGCGCGCCGGGAGCGGACAATGAGCGGAACAGGTCATAGCCCAACTTGTGCCGCATGAGCGAGCGGTCAATATACGCCGCATTGAGAATCCAATGCGCACTCGGACGAAAATCCAGCAGGGGAACCGCATTGGTCAACGCGAGATTGTATGACTTCTTGGGGTAGCTGCGGGAGGTTCCGCCATGGATGCGGGAGGTGCCCTGGATGACGTTGGTCTGCCCGCTGATTACGCCCTTGGGGGACAACATCCGCAACGTGAGCGACGCTTTTTGGTCGGTGGCAATGGACTCTTTGGCCTCCAGCAGCAGGACCGGCAGATTCAGTTCATACGTGCCCAACGCAAACGGGGCGGGTGGATTCGTATTGGTTTGCGCACCAGCAAGCGCTCCACATAGCACGGCCAGTCCGACCAGGAGTGGTCGAAGGCCGATCAGTTCAAGCAGGGCGCGTTTCACAAAGGACAGGCTAACATGAACAGGGAACTGGCTGCACGTTGAAAAACAGCGAAAAGCGGACGGCGGGTCAACGCTGCATCAAGCTCCCAGCAACGGGAACGGCCTGTGCTTCCGTACCCCCCGTCCTTCTCCCCCACGAGGGAGAAGGTGCCCGCAGGGCGGTTGAGGAAGACCACCGAACTGTTCCGCATCCACCGTCTTATTGGTTTCGTTATTCACGACTCATGCTCAGAGTAAAAATCGAAAAAGTTGCACGCGCAAAGTACCAAACCCTTTAACCCGACGACTCAAACTCTGTCAAAGCTCGACCATCTGGGCCGTGAGCAGCCGTGGCGTCCGCCATAACAACCGGCTTCTGTGTGCCGTTGGGAGCGTAAAATACTACTCAAAATGAAGAGACCAACTGCGACGAGCAGCAATGTGGAAAACTTGGGCATCCGCATGGTGGCCTAACGACCAGCATCAGCGGCGGGAGCCAGCCACTGATGATGTTGGATTTTTCTCTCAAGGAAAACGGCTGGAGCCAGTCCGCTGTATGCTATAGTTGGAGGCTTCATTTGTTGGAGGCTTCATTTTTTAATGTTCGATATATTTCCTCCAATATTTCCTCGAAGCTCGATTTAGTAATGGCATTTGTGAGACGAATTCCCTCAGCAATCAAATAGGTATTTTCAGCCTTATTGCAAAGTAATGACTTGGAAAAACAAATTGCATGGGTATCCCCTTCGAAGCGGTGTACCACGATTGAGCCCGTGAAATAGTTAGTTTGCGTCTCGTAGTGTTTCCGCAATTGACGAACGGTGAGAGCAGCAACCTTGTCAGGAGGAACATATTGCCAAAAAGTTGATTTCCCCGCATCAGTGTTGATGTGTGGCTCATAAACCACAGGCGTGGTTCTATTGCAGCCACTAAGTAAAAGCACAAGGCCGAGAATAAGATGTTCGAGTTTCACTTTGTTCTTCAACGCAAAGGTCAGCGGCGCGAGCCAGCCGCCCCCTGGGGTTGAATTCGGTTTATTGCGTAACGGATGGTTTCCACCCGCTGGATGCTTTGGTTGGCCGAGTTCATCCCTTACTTTTTCTAGCGCGGCAATGAACTTGATTAACTTGTACTCCTGAGCCAGTTGAAGAGTGTGTGCAATGTCGTGTCCCCATTCAAACCATGGAGTTACGTAACGCTCTACCCGCTCCAGCAGGTCAAGTTGGATGGCATCTGTTGACGAGTCCGCTCGCACCTTCCACCAGAAGTCCTGGTGCTCAGGCATGATATGTCCGATACAGCGGAAGACCGTGCAATGCGAAACCGAGAATGGCATACGGTCAACCGAACGTCCCAACAGCTCCTGAGCGCGGGGCCAGCAAATGCCGATATGTACCGTAAAGCTCGTGCTGCTCTTTGATCCCCATGGACTCTTTTGCACTCCAAGGACATCAAACCCATTGGTGAACGGACGGGCGAACGAATTGCCACGACGCCGAAACCCGAACGTCTTCAGGAACGGCGAAAGTCCGTTGCGAACCATGGCGTCAATACTCTCGGTGGCGTTCATGTGCTTACGGCCAACAGTATTATTGAACGAACTTTTCGTTCATTGTTACAGGTGGCAGGTTTTTCGTCATGGTGCTGACACTCCCCAAAACTATGCCTGTGATCAATGCGAAAAAGTCGTTGCTGGAAAATCGTTTCAGCATGGCGTTTTCCGGATCACGCTTGCTCCGTTGCTCCCATTCCGCCCTTTTCTTCCAGGCGGCGGAACAGCAGCCGCTCAGTGCCAGTGTGCTGCCAAATCCCCCCGGCTTCCACCAATCCAAACCCACGCCCGTATGCCGGTCCGTTGGCGACGCACGCATCCGTTCGGTTAGCTCGCACCTGGGCACGCGCTTTATTCAGCACCTCCTCGCGCTTCCCTTCCACTTCATACTTCCATCCCACCACTACCGCTTTGGGAAACCAGTCGCGCAAACTGGCGATGAGTTTGGGCGTGGGCACCAGCTCGGCCAGCAATGAACCGGCGCGGGTGGTGAATTTGCCGGACCGAATGCGCCGCAGCCCGCCATCCGGCCGTCGCTGATAGACGCCGCCGAACCCGAAGTCACTCACGGCCGCCGCGTGGAACACGGCATCCATACGTTGGCGGGACGCCCGGCGCAACTGCTGCGCCAGATCGGTGGTGGTGGTAAAAACGTGAACTTTATCCGCGTGGCATTCTCCGCGCCAGGTGCTGTAGTAACCGATCAGCAGCGTGACGTGGTGGCCACGCTGCACGAGGTGATTGGCCAGCAGGGTACCCAGACGGCCAGTGGAGAAATTGGTCAGTCGGCGCACCGCGTCCAGGTTTTCGTACGTGGGCCCGGCCGTGATCAGGCAACGCATGTTGCGGAGGAATGGTTGACGGTCCTCGGGCTGCTGCCGCTTAGCCGTTGAACACAACAATCACGCCGTAATCTTCCAACAGTTTTTGCGTGGCCGGGTCCAGGTGCGTGTAGCCGATGGGGTGAATGGCAATCACATCCTTTTGCCCGATTTTTTGTAAAAACTCGGAGACGATTTCGTCAAAACGATCCCTGCCCAATTCGTGGCATTCCACGTGGCGGATGGTGCGGATGCGGATGCGGCGGTCACTTTCCTTGGCGGCCACCTCCAAAGGCTTGTTCGCCTTTTTGATCAACACCTCGACGGGGCCTTCCCGGGTCGGCACTGCGAAATGTTTATCCTCTTTGGCGGCGGCGGAGGCGCTGCTCGGGTTCATGCCGCTATCGCCTTTTTCGCCCTCGGCCGGAGGCGCAGCGCTGGCTTCCGGCGCCGCCTCGGTGGGCAGCGCCCCGGGTTCCGCCTCCGGTGGCATCTGCCTGACTTCCCCGACCTTGGTTTCCTCCGAAGGAGCGGGAATCAGAATACTTGAATTACACGCGGGGCACTGGATTTCAGAACCAGCACCAGCGGCATCCACCTCGAGTTCCTGCCCACAACCCGGGCATTTAAAGATGATGTCCATACGCTTATTATTTGCCGACGTTCTGCCGCATACTATTCACGGTTGGTTGAAATGACCAGCGCAAAGATTGACCAATTTATTGTTCCGCCAACCGTCCCCCGCTTCACTCAAAGTTGGGTTGCAGTTTCTTCACGCGCGGATACACCGGGGAATCCGGCCCAATGCGCCCCCGCACCTCCCGGTACACCCGCTTGGCTTCGGCGGTATCCGTCAGGGCGGCCAAGGTGACATAATCCAGTTGAATCCAGGCTTTGCGGGGATCTTTTAACGCCGGCGCGTCAGCATACTTGGTGAGGAAACGTTTTAGTCCAACTGCGCCCTGGTGTTCGGCATTGGCATAATCATTCTCCATCATTGGGGGAAAGGAATCCATCCCTGGTGGCACGGGGTTGGCCACTTGGTTGGTGGGTTCGTGGGGACGCGTGTTGGTGCGATAGGTCTCCCAATATTCAAATAACGCATAGGCGCCCCAGATCAGGACCACCACCAGAAACACCGTCAAAATTCTATTGCTCATAGTCGTCTCCACTTTTGCCGTCCGGCCTTATCGCCGTCAGCATGCGTGGCCGGTCAGTATAATCCTTTTTAACCGCCGTTACAACCCATTCCCGCGCGGAAAAAATTGGTTGAATTTCCAGTTCCTGCCCGTCCCCGAATTCCACCAGGCAACCGCCCTTGGATTTGAGGTGCGCCGGGGCCTCGTCCGCCAGTCGGCGGTAATAATCCAAACCGTCCGCCCCACCATCCAACGCGGTATGCGGATCGTGATCCCGCACCTCGGGCTGTAATCCGGGCAGGTCACCCGTGGGAATGTAAGGCGGGTTGGAGACGATCAAATCAAAACGCGTTTCCCTGGGCAGTTGCGCGAAACCGTCACTGGCGTAAAACTCGATCCGATCAGCCACGCCGTGGCGGGCGGCATTTTGTCGCGCCAACGCCAATGCCTCCGGCGAAATGTCCAACGCCATAATCCGGGCCAGCGGAAGCTTCACGGCCAGGTAAATCGCCAGGCACCCGCTACCGGTGCCAAAATCGAGAATACTGACGGCGGGATGAACTTGGGCTGGCGACTCGGCGGAGTCGCTGGGCCGGGTGGTGATGAATTCCAACGCGGCCTCCGCCAGCAACTCGGTTTCCGGTCGCGGGATCAACGCACGACGATCCACCGCCAGTTCCAGACCGCAGAAGACCACGGTGCCAAGCAAGTGTTGCAACGGTTCACGGTTACCCCGCCGCCGCAGTAACTCGCGCATCCGTTCCAATACCGGCTCGGCGAGCGGCTTGTCAAAGGTGAGATACAACTTCAGCCGGGGCATCCCCAGCACTTGGGCCAACAACAGCTCGCTTTGCAGGCGTGGCGAATCCACACCTTTCTTTTCCAGAAACGCGGTGCTCTTTTGAATGATTTCCAAAACCGTCACCCCGGCAGCATAAGCGGCGGCGGCAAACCCTTCAAGCCTGACGGTGGGCTAGATGAGATTGGAATTAATTGGCGCGCCCGGGCTCGCGGCTGCCTTTGCCGATGCGTTTGGTCAGCGAGTCGCCCAATTCCTCACGCGCCTGCTCCGCTTCGGCTTCGAGCTGCCGGGCAATCTCTGGATGCTTGGCGGCCAGGTCCGTGGTCTCGCTGATGTCCGCGACCAGATCGTACAGTTCCGCTTGCTCAAGCTTGCGCTGTTCGTACGGGGCCGGCTTGCCGTCGCGCCCGCCCGGTTTACCGCCCAAGGTGCGGTAGGTGTGCGGAAATTGCAGTTTCCAGCGGCCATCACCGGACGTCACCGCCTGAAGTTGGTTGACTTCATAGTAAAACCAGTATGAAGAATGCGGGTTCTTGGCGCCCGGTTGCCCGCTGATGATGGGCCAGACATCCAGGCCGTCAATTGGCTGTTTGGGCAACTCGGCGCCAATCCGCTTCGCGATGGTGGGCAACAGATCAATCGTCATCAGCATGTCCCGGGATTCTGTTCCGGCGGGGATTTTGCCGGGCCAGCGCATGATGCACGGTTCGCGCGTGCCGCCTTCCCAGTTGGACCCCTTGCCCTCGCGCAACGGATACGCGGAGCCGGCGTGGTTGCCATAACTCAGCCAGGGACCATTGTCCGAGGTAAAAATAACCCAGGTGTTCTCCTCCAACCCGTGGCGTTTAAGCGCCGCCACAATCTCGCCCACCGACCAGTCAATTTCCGCGATCACGTCGCCATACAAGCCGAGTTCGGTTTTACCCCGAAACTTGTCGCTGACGTGCAACGGCACATGCGGCATATTATGCGCCACGTAGAGCAGGAAGGGATGCACCTTGTTTTGTTCGATAAATTTCACCGCGTGTTCCGTGTACCAAGTGGTGAGTTGGTTTTGTTCCGCGTGCTGGACGTTGGTGATGACGATCTTATCCCCCTCATACATGGGCAGATCGGGATAACCGCGTTTGCGGGCGGGGGAGTTGGGCGGCAAATCCACCAGGCTCGGGTGCAGCGGCCACATGTCGTTGGAATACGGCAACCCGAAATATTCATCAAACCCGTGGCGCATCGGCAGGAATTGGGGGCGATCCCCCAAGTGCCATTTGCCGAACATCCCGGTGGCATACCCGCGCTGCTTCATCAACTGGGCGAGGGTCAGTTCCGAATCACTGATGCCGGTTTTCGAGCCCGGCCCGAGGGCTCCGTGAATGCCGATCCGGTTTGGATAACAGCCCGTCAACAACCCCGCGCGCGAGGCGGAACATACGGGTTGCGCAACATGGAAATTGCGGAAGATGCAGCCCTCGGATGCCAAGTGATCCAGGTGGGGTGTCTTAAAACCTTTGGCGCCGAAGACCCCCACGTCGGCATACCCTTGGTCATCCGTGAAAATGATGACCACGTTGGGCCGGGCAGGATCGGCGGCGGACGTGGCGGTGGGCACAAGAATCCAGACAGCGGCCATGAGGGTGACCACCGCCAAGCAAAGACATGATGCAGGCTTCATCAAGGCATTTAACACCCTAATGCGCAGTTTTTCAATGAAACTTTTGCTTCCAATACCCGCATTTTACACTTTGAACTTTGGCCCGGTAACTTTACAGTCTCCCCATGGCGCGCAAAGAGAAAGAAGCTCAGGAGTCGCCGCACGCGAGGGGATTTGCCGAAATCATCGGCATCTCGCTGATCGCTGCGGCCATGCTCCTCATGGTGGCCCAGTGGTCGTATGACCGCTGGGATGTGAGCGCCGTGCGCATTCCTCCCAATTCCCCGCCGCACAATTGGATCGGTTCGGCGGGCGCGTGGGTGGCCTTCGGATCGTTTCGGATGCTGGGCGCAGCGGCGTTCGTGATGCCCCTGTTGCTGTTATTTTTTGGCCTTGGGTATCTCTGGGATCACATGGCGTACCTGCGCCGTCGCTGGTGGTCATGGATCGCCGGATTGGTGCTTTTGGTCTGCTGTACGGGTTTGCTGGACCTGTACACGAATGAAAAGCTCCTGCAGAACATCATCAACAATGAACGAACCGCCTCGCCTGGCTTCCTCGAAAACCTGGCCTACAACCTGGCCGCGCCCAGTGCCGGGGGCATGGTGGGTAACATTCTCAACCACACCATCTTTGGGGTGTTCGGCAAGTTTGGCGCGACCGTCATCTTCCTGTTGCTCTATGTGATCAGCCTGTATTTCCTGACCAATTTCCAACTGGGCCATTGGGTGCGCGCGGCCATCAACCGTCCGGCTGACGCCGAAGAAGAGGAAACGTTTGAAGGCATGACCGAGGAAGAAAAAGCCCTGGCCCGCAAAGCCAAGTCACTGGAGAAACAGGCCCGGAAATTGCAAGATGAACTGGATAAATCCAAGGGGCAGAGGACCGCCGATAAAGCCGCCGCAAAAGAGTCTCGGGAAGCGCTGGCGGCCGGGCGGGCTGAAGATGGCAAACCGGGATTGGGTGCGGATTTGCAGCCGGTGCCGGAACCGATGATCCGCGACCTCAGCATCCCCCAGGCCAAGCCGCAACCAAAACAAGACCCCAAAGCCGCCAGCGAAGGCGCGCCGGAAAAACCGGGGGAAAACGTGGTGCCAGCGGCCAGCAGCGAGGACATTCTGGGCAAGGGTGCCGCCAATCTCAAGCGCGGCAAGAAAGAAGCCAAGGAAGAGCCGCAGATTACCATCGTCCCGGCCAAGTTGGAACCCGCCGCGCCCAAAGAAAGTCCCGTCGAGGAGGAAAATCCGTTTGCCGCCAAACCGGAACCGGAGGCGGAGGACAAGGAAAAAGACGCCGCCCTGGCCGCTGCCGCACCAGCCAATGAGGCGGCCTCTGCGGTGTCGCCATCCCTTCCAAACCGACCCAAACCGATTCCGAAAAAGCCCAAGAAAGTGGCCGTGGCCTCGACCCCAATGATTGGCGATTACCAGTTGCCAACCATGGAGTTCCTGCAACTGCCGGATACCACCCTCAAGCCCACGGAAACCAAGGAAGAGCTGATGGCCAGCGCCGTGTTGATGAAGAACACGCTGGCGCAGTTTGATATCGAAGTTTCCATCGGCGACATCACCAAGGGGCCCACCATCACCCGCTACGAACTGCATCCCGCCCCGGGGGTGAAGCTCGAAAAAATCGCCGCGCTGCAAAATAACATTTCCGCCGCGCTCAAGGCGGAGCGCATTCATGTGCTGGCACCCATTCCCGGCAAGAGCAGCGTGGGCGTGGAAGTGCCCAACCTCATCAAGACCAAGGTGATCATGCGCGATATCCTCGAGTCTGAGGAGTGGCAAAATTCCAAGGCGCGCATTCCGCTGGCGCTGGGCAAGGACGTCTATGGCCGCCCGATGATCGCGGACCTCGGGGATATGCCGCACTTGCTGATCGCCGGGGCCACGGGTTCCGGCAAATCAGTGTGCGTGAACTGCATTGTCGCCTCGCTGCTGTACCGCTTCCGTCCGGATGAATTACGCTTTGTGCTGATTGATCCCAAGGTGGTCGAGATGCAGCAATATAACTCGCTACCCCACTTGGTGGTACCGGTGGTTACCGATCCCAAGAAGGTCATCCTGGCCCTGCGCTGGGTGGTAAATGAGATGGAAAAGCGCTACAAGATTTTCGCCAAGGTCGGCGTGCGCAACATCAAGTCCTTCAACGAACGCCCGCGCAACAAGCCGCTCCCGCCACAGGAACCCGAACTGCCCCTCTTAGCGCGCAAGGAACGCATCGAGCCCAACTCGGATGGGTTCGCCGTCGAGGTAGATGAGGAAATTGTGGTGCCGCGCGAGGATGATATCGTCATCCCGGACAAGCTGAGTTACATCGTGGTGATCATTGACGAGTTGGCGGACCTGATGCTCGTGGCTCCGGCAGACGTGGAGATGGCCATCGCGCGCATCACGCAGATGGCGCGCGCGGCGGGCATCCATTGCATCGTGGCCACCCAGCGTCCCAGCGTGGATGTCATCACCGGCGTCATCAAGGCGAACATTCCCGCCCGCATCGCCTTCCAAGTGGCGTCGCGCGTGGATTCGCGCACCATTCTCGATGCGATGGGAGCGGACAAACTGCTGGGCAAAGGCGACATGCTTTACCTGCCGCCCGGCTCGGCCAAACTGATTCGCGCCCAAGGCGCGCTGATCACGGACCAGGAATTGACCGGCATCGTGGACTTCATCAGCAAGCAAGGCAAACCGAGCTACGAGATGGAAATCCATCAGCAATTGCAAAAACCGGTGAGCGCGCTGGATGCCGATGCGGAAGGTTCAAATGAAGATGAGGATCTGATCGAGCAATGCATCGAAGTCATTCGCAGCGAACAAAAAGCCAGCGTGTCGCTCCTCCAGCGCCGCCTCAAGCTCGGCTACGGGCGCGCCGCGCGCATCATGGATGAACTCGAACGCCGGGGCATCGTGGGCCCGAGCAAAGGCGCCGAACCACGCGACATCCTGATTGATTTGGATGGCGGCGGTGCGGATGGTGCGGGTGTGGACACCGGCTCGTCGGCGTAACGGTAACATTCAGTCAAGTCATACGCATGGACTCAAGGTCAACAACGCTCACCAAGGCCATCTTCCTTGATCGTGACGGCACGATCATCCAGGACTGCCATTATCTGAAGTCCCCGGAGCAGGTTGTACTGCTGCCGGGTGCGGCACGCGCATTGAAACGGTTGCAGGACGCCGGTTTCCGGCTCATCCTCGTCACCAACCAATCCGGCGTGGGCCGCGGCTACTTCACCATGGAAGACGTCGCCCATGTGCAAGCGCACCTGGAAGCCCTGCTGAAGGCGGAAGGTGTGTGCCTCACCGGCTGCTACGTCGCGCCGGAAGCGCCCGACCAGCCCAGCCGGGGACGGAAACCCTCCCCACAATTTCTCCTGGATGCGCGGGACACCTATCGCCTTGACCTGACGCAATGTTACATGATCGGGGACAAGCTGCTCGACCTCGAATGCGGTTGGAACGCCGGCGTGGGGCGCAGCATTCTCGTCCGCACCGGCTACGGCGCGGAACTGGAACGAAAACAGGCGGATCAACTGCGCGATGCCTGGGTGGTGGATGATCTGACGGCGGCCGCAGAGCGGATTGTGGCAAATGGATGATTGCCCCCTCAATCTGCAATCAATTCCCGGATGAAGCACTTTGAGTTTCCTAAAGTGATACTTTAGAAACTTCAAGACTTAATTGGTGATAGCGTTGCGGCAAAGGCTTATGTCGCACGTGTTTTTATCCGATTCTTCTACACCATTCGGAACGGCAATGTCCGGCCCACAAATTTATTGTACCTAATTCTTGACAGTAGCCGGCATTTTGGCGAAAAACTTTGGTCGTTACGCCCTGGTATGGTCCGGCTGCGGGCAATGGCTTGGTCCGTTGTTTTCAGACGGCTGTCCGGGTGTTTGTTGGGATGGAATTGTCGGTAAACCTTAACGATCAAATATAACATGGAAACATCAGTTGTTCGCAGACAAAGCACAGCCCCCGCCATGGCGCTTGTTCTGGCTTCAAGCTTATGCGGTGCCTTGGTCACTCACGCTTATGATTTACCCGCCGTGAATCTTGGCGTTACCAGCTTCCTGGATGGCGGCCCGCCGGCCGGGCCGGGTTTTTATTTTACCGAATACGGGCAGTATTACACCTCGCATCAACTCAATGATGCCCACGGGAAATCCATGGGGTTGCCGGGCGCCGACCTGGATGTCGGGGTCAGTCTGAGCCAGTTCATCTATCAATCGGATCAAAAAGTATTTTTGGACGGCAAATGGGGTATGGACGTGATTGTGCCGGTGGTCAGCGCCCACATCTCGTTTGACGCGCCCATCCCGTTGCGCGCCAATGGCACCGGCTTGGGTGACGTGGTGGTGGGTCCATTCATACAATGGGATCCCATTATGGGCAAGAATGGCCCGTTGTTTATGCATCGGATCGAGCTGCAATGCATCACGCCGACGGGCAAATATGATCGAAACTACGCGATCAATCCGGGCAGTGGTTATTTTTCGTTCAATCCGTATTGGTCGGGCACGCTGTTTGTCACGCCCAAGTTCACCGTCTCCACGCGGGTGCATTACCTGTGGAATGACAGCACCACGGATCCCAACATCCCCGGTGCCACCAAGCTTCAAGCCGGGCAGGCGGTTCATTTGAACTTTGCCATGGATTATGAACTCATCGAGAAGCATCTGCGGGCGGGAGCAAACCTGTACTATTTAAAGCAGTTCACGGATAGCCATGTGTATGGCGTCAACACCGCGGATCGCCGGGAGCGGGTGTTAGGCGTGGGTCCGGGAGCGATTTATAGCTTTAACCAGAACAACCATCTCTTTCTCAACGCGTATTTTGAACCAGTGGCCGATAACCGCCCTGAAGGAATGCGTTTTGTGTTGCGTTACGTCCATCATTTCTAAGCCGAATAGGGACTCGTTGCGAAAGAACGCCAAAACCTAGTACAATTCAAAACCCCGTGGAAACACTCCATTTCCACGGGGTTTCGTTTTCGACCTTTGTGTTTAAAAAAACGGTCAGCCCGTTATTTTTTTCCGGTAAACCAGGGTTTCGCGGTTGGATCTGACGAGCAGAAGTTTAACAGCAGTTTGGCCACTTTGTCCCGGCCGGAGTTGCTGGGGTGGGTGCCGTCATTTCCGCAGTCCTCGCGCAGCCAGACCAAGCCATCGCTCTTGCGTGGGGTCACGCCATCCGTCCAAAGGTACGGGCCCCAAAGCAGCAACGGCACTTTGACCGCGCCTTTGGTTGGATTATAGTTCAGGGCGGCATCCTTCTTGATCTGGCTTTGGATGAGGTTGCGCATCGCAAAGGCCCCTTCATAAGCGTATGGCTCGGGGTTCAGCCCGGTGGCGGCATTGCCCGCATAAATCCGGCTGGACAGGTAGGCAATACGGAGATTGGGATACCGCTTTTTGGCCAGTTCCAGCGACCCGGCGACCTGCCCCTGTAACTCCTCGACGTGTTTGGGAAATTCCCCGTATCGGGCAGGGGCGATCCGAGCCTGTTTGAGCCACACCACCTGCACTTGGTTAGGCGTGACGCCCGCCGCTTTCATCCGCTGTTCCGCTACGGTCCAAGCGTTGGCATCGTCATGATTCCATCGCTCGGCATCCTGGCCGCCTTGCGCGCCATCTACCACTACCAGCAAGGGGGATTTCGCCGGATCTGCGTCTGCCATTTGCTTGAACCGGGAATATTCCATCGTCGTATTGGACATGCCCATGGAGAGCAGGACTATTTTGCCTTCGGGCGAGGGCTTGCCCTCGGCATCCAAAGGGACGATTTTTTGCACTTCAGCCATGGCCGCCTGCAAATGCAGGGCGGGTGGCTGGTTTTTGCCACCCCCATACAACCCGCCATCCTGATCTTTGTATTTCTCTTGGGCGGACATCTGGTCCAGCGGAATCAGGCCGGTGGATTCGCGTGGTGGCGGTGCGGCGGGAGCGCTCTTGCCTTGGCCCTGTCCTTGCCTGCCCTGCCCATACTTTTCGCGCATCTGCTTGAGGTAGGCTTGTTCCTCTTCGGTCAGGGTTTGGCCGCCGTTTTGTTTCTGCATCAATTCGCGCGCGCGCTGCATCTCGGCAGGCGTGGGCATGGCGTTCGGACGCTGTTCGCCCGGCTGGTTCGGATCCCGCTTTGCCCGCTCTGCCTTGGCGCGGTCCAGATAATTCTGATCTGCGTCGGAAAGTTTCTCGCCTTGTTGCGATTTTTGGTAAAGGTCTCGGGCGCGATTCCAGTCAATGGCCTCCTGGTTGTCAGCCCCCCGCAGGTTTGAATTAAGGCTGAGGCAGACGAATGCCATGGTGCTGGCGCTTAGCAGATACCGGCCAAGCCGAAACGCGATTTGATTGGTCATGGTTCAATTTGAGACGCTTATCGCCGGCGGTTGGTTACAAGGTTTAAGTCGCGAGGTTGAAGTGGGTCAATCATTCATCATTTCCCGCAACGCCTGGCCGGTGTGACTGGCCGCGCAACCCATCACCGTTTCTGGCGTGCCGCAGGCGACCAGTCGGCCTCCTTCATCACCCGCTTCCGGCCCCAGGTCAATCAACCAATCCGCAGATTTCATGACTTCCAGGTGATGCTCGATGACCACGAGCGAGTGACCGCCATCCACCAGCTTTTGGAACACCTGCAGCAACACCCGCACATCCTCAAAATGCAGACCGGTGGTCGGTTCATCGAAGAGGAACAGGGTGGGTTTGGCTGCCCGCGTTTCCGCGCGGGCGAACTCCGCCAGATAACTGACCAGTTTGAGCCGCTGGCTTTCTCCGCCCGACAGCGTGTTGATGGGCTGGCCCAAGCGCAGATAACCCAATCCCACTTCGCGCAAATACTCCAACGCCGTCAGGGCGCGCCGGGCAGGTTTGGATTCCGCAAAGCCACTCAGGAAGACCACCGTTTCATCCACCGTTGCCTCCAGTAAATCACCGATGCTCCAGGTTTTACCGCCGGGCGCGGGAATTTTTACGTCCAACACATGCGGCCGGTACCGCCGCCCCTGGCAATCCGGACAGCGGATGAACACATCGCTCAGAAACTGCATTTCGATTTTCTCGAAACCCGCGCCACGGCAGCGCGCGCATTGTCCTTGTTCCGAGTTGAAGCTGAATGCGCTGGCTCCCATGCCGCGTTGACGGGCGGCGTCCGTTTGTGCAAACAACTCGCGCAAATCATCAAAGGCGCCGATGTACACGGCTGGATTCGAGCGCGGCGTGCGGCCCAACGGCGATTGGTCCACCAACACGGCGCGGCCCAAATGTTCACCGCCGGAAATCCGGGCCAGCCCGGCGGCTTCACCACCCTCTTGGGTATCCTCCTGCGATTCCTCGCCGCCGGGCGCGGGCGATGCCACCGCCCCCGCGTCTTCCGGTCGTAACATGTCCAGCAAGCGTGGCAAAAGCACTTCGCGGACCAATGTGGTTTTGCCCGAACCACTGACCCCCGTGATGACCACGAATCGGCTTAAGGGAATATCCACCGCCAGATCCCGCAAGTTGTGGCACGTGGCCCGCTGAATGGACAAGTGCGGGGTGGCGGCATCCACCGGACGCCGTGTCGGTACCGGGATTTGCTTTTTCCCCGCCAGGTATTGTCCGGTCAGCGAACGGTTGGACTTCAGAATGGCCGCGTAAGTTCCCTGAAAAACCACTTCACCGCCGCTTTCTCCGTGCCCCGGTCCCAGATCCACAATCTGGTCTGCCGCGCGCATGACGCTGGCTTCATGCTCGACCACCACCACGGTGTTACCCGTATCGCGCAACCGTTCGAGCAAACGCACCAAGCGCCCCGTATCGCGCGGGTGCAACCCCACGCTGGGTTCATCCAGCACAAACAGGGTGTTCACCAAGCGCGTGCCGAGACAGGTGGTCAGGTTCACCCGCTCGGTTTCCCCACCGGACAGAGTACGGGTGGGCCGGTCCAGGGTAAGGTAGCCCAGCCCCACATCCACCAGATAGCCAATCCGGGCACGAACTTCCTCCAGCACCAATTGCAACGGGTCGCGCTTTTCCAATGGATGCCGGGCGATCAACTGTTCCATCACCTGCAACGCGTCTCGCAATGGCAGACGATAAAAATCCGAAAGCGTAAGGCCCGCCTCAGTCCCCTTCGCAACCAACCCGTTATCCCGGCCGTTACCCGGCATAATCATGGGCAGCCGGTACCAGAGCGCCTCGGGTTTAAGACGCGCGCCCCGGCATTCCGGGCACGTGGTATAAACCCGGTAACGGGAGAGCAGCACTCGCACATGCATCTTATAGGTTTTGGATTCCAGCCAGCGAAAGTAGCCCTTCACCCCATACCAGGCGTTGGGCCACTCATGGTCGCGATCTTTTCCATAACCGGGATCGCCACTAATTACCCAATCCTGCCAGTGCGGCTCCAAGTCACAAAACGGCACATTCACGGGCGCGCCTCGTTTGCGGCAAAAATCCATCAAATCCTCCTGACACTCCGCACTCATGCCGCTTTGCCATGGCTTGATGACTCCGCCCGCCAGTGTCTTGGTGCGATCCGGGATTGCCAAATTATAATCCACCGTGATCAGGCGTCCAAAACCTTTGCAGGCCGGACAAGCGCCAAGGGGATGATTAAAGCTGAACAGCGCCGGAGAAGGATCGCGATACTCAATATCACAGGCCGCACAGTGCAAATGCCGCGAGAACGACCACCCGCGCGCCGTTTCCACCATGTCCGCAGCCGCACCAGCAGATGCCAGAATATGTACCGTCAGCTTGCCTTTGCCAAAATGATACGCCTGTTCGCACGCCTCAACCAACCGCGCGCGATTACCGGCCGACAACCGCAGACGATCCTGAATAACCGTCAAAACCCCAGGCTTCTGCCCGGCCAGATGGGTGGCGGCCTCCTCCAGCCGGATGGTCCGCCCCGCGTGCAACAAACGCTGATACCCCTGCTTACTGATTAGCGCCAGCGAATCCTCCAAAGACAACTTTTCCGCGAGCGGCAGGGTAAAGGTAATCAGCGCTTCCTGGCCCAGCGCGCTGGCCGAAACGGTTTTCCAGATTTGTTGAGGAGCTTCTTTGCGCACGAGTTCTCCGCATTGATGGCAGTGCAACCGGGCCACCTGCGGCCAGAGTAATTTAAGGTAATCGCAAATCTCGGTCATGGTGCCAACCGTCGAGCGCGTGGTGCGCACCGTGTTGCGTTGCGCGATGGCAATGGCGGGGGGGATGCCCTCGATGCTATCCACCGCCGGCTTATCCATTCGGTCAAAAAACTGGCGCGCATAGGGCGAAAACGTCTCGATGTAACGGCGCTGCCCCTCGGCAAACAGCGTATCAAAGGCAAGCGAACTCTTGCCCGATCCGCTCAGGCCGGTCACCACAATGAGCCGGCCCGTCGGCAGATCGAGATCGAAATGCTTGAGATTATTTTGCCGGACGCCACGCAGTCGGATGACGGCTCCAGCAGATGTCTTCGCCATGGGATGGAATGTATGGCCTGTCGCTCCCTTGTCAAACTTTCAGGGATTGAGAGTTCCCCGCCGTCGTGCCAGTTGTGCTTCATACAAATTCTTCGGCTGAAGCTGAGCCGGCTGGATGTTCTCGTGCCACTTCCCGGCTTTATCGGTGACTGAAGGCTGGTCCGATTGCACGCCCACCAGGTTCATCGAAGGCGGGCCAAACACACTCGGCGGATAGACCAGCGCTTTTTTTGCCCGCAGGTTCCAGAAGGTCTCACGAGCCCCGGAGTGTTTGCCCAAATCGGCCCCGCCACCGCACATCCAAGGGCGGGTTCCCGCCCCCACGTCAATATCCGTAAACAGATTCTCGTAGGGCGCGCGTTTGTGATGATCAAAACAAAGGTCCACCCCTTGGCCGCAGGAACACACATTGCCGGCACCATGACTGACACTGATATCATGGATGAATTTCTGGCGGTAATCAAAATGGGTGAACAGATTGTCCCCGTCGCCCAAATAAATACCGTGATGCCCCACGTAACCAGCGCGATCCGCCTTGCGATGGGATTCATAGACCACGCCATCCACCGTGTTAAATCGGCCACTGATGAACAGGCCGCTATCCGCGTTGACAATCCGGATGTTCCGCACCCAACAGTTGATGACGCCGCCCAGAGAGATGGGATTATACCCCAGTTCGGTGAAATGCCCCAGATAATCCGTTACCGGAAACTCAAAACATAGATTCTCAATGCCACACTCGGAAACGGTAGGGATGAAACTGAGCACTTCCGGTTTCCAGATGGCCTTCAGATCCGCCCGCAGCGGTCGTTCCAATTGCAGCGCGCCACCCTTGATTCCTTTGATCCGCGTCACCAGCGCCGCCCGCGTGTTCCCCTTGATTTTGCTGAGATTGCCGGGATCGTTGGAATACAGGTGGGTGGCCAGGGAATTGTCCGGCGTATCCCGCTCGGCGATCATCACCCATTGGCCATTCGTGAACCCTGCCGTGCTGGAAACCTGAATCAGTGTGTCGCCCCGCCTGGCTTCGGCGGTGACGGTCGCCAGCATTTTGCTGCGCGGATCGCCCCGCAAGGACAGAAAACCGCCGGACCACGAGTAGTTTGAAGTCGGACGCCCTCCAGTGTTCATCCCCATGTTGGGTTTGATTTTCTCCAGCGGGATGGGACAAAACAGTACCGTATTTTTTGGGTCCGCCCCCCGCAGTACCAGGTTGGGCTTCCGGATCTCGATGATCTGCGTGATTTTGTAGCGGCCAGCGGGAATTTCAATCGCCCCGCTTTCCACCTTCGCAATGGCATTCAAAAAGGCCTGCGTGTCATCCTGAATTCCGTCGCCTTTGGCGCCGAAGCTTTTTATGCTGACGCCTGGCGGGATGGTTGGGATCGGCGCTTCGCCGCAATGGTATCCGGCATACGAGAAATCCGGCAATCGGCTGGTCGGCGACCACTTTTCACCCTTGTCACCCCAAAGTTCAGAAACGGCGGCAGGCGCGCTGACGCCTGGCAGGAGCAAAGCGCAAACCAGAGCCGCGTGCCAGTTTCGGATTATCATCAGCTTGTTACCAGTGTGCCAACCTTCTCGCCCGCCACCACCCGCTTGAGGTTGCCGGACTTGAAGAGATCAAAGACAATGATGGGCATGTGATTATCCATGCAGAGGGAAAAGGCCGTGGAATCCATCACCTTCAATTGCCGTTGCAAGGCATCCAGATAGGTGATGTGCTCGAACCGCTTGGCGGTGGGATTTTTCTTCGGGTCACTGTCATAGATGCCATCCACTTTGGTGGCCTTCAGAATCACCTCGGCGCCAATTTCATTGGCGCGCAGCGCCGCGGCGGTATCGGTAGAGAAATACGGGTTGCCGGTGCCGCCGCCAAAAATAACCACGCGCCCTTTTTCCAAATGCCGTACGGCACGGCGGCGGATGAAGGATTCGGCAACTTGGGAAACAGTGATGGCGCTTTGCACACGGGTGGGCACGCCGATTTTTTCCAAGCCATCCTGTAATGCGAGTGCGTTGATGATGGTCGCCAGCATCCCCATGTAATCCCCGGTGGTGCGATCAATGCCCCGCTCGCTCCCTTGCAAACCGCGAAAAATATTGCCGCCCCCGATGACGACGACCATCTGGACGCCCATGTCACGCACCGCCTTGATCTGTTGCGCAAATTCATGGATGCGGACCGGGTTAAAGCCGGCACCGTGTTCATCGCCCATGGCTTCACCAGAGAGTTTCAGCAGAATGCGGCGATACTTAGGTTGAATTTTTGTTGCACGTTTCATGAACGGGTTCAGTTGTACCAACCAGCGCGCCGTTCGTCAAATGCCAAACGCGCAGCGAAATTCAAATGGCAAACTAGTATCAAGCAGGTGCATGGGGGCTCATAATCAAAATTAAGCGGTGTGCGGTGGGGCGGTAACGCTTCATGCATTCGTAGGATACACTCGACCTCTGCAAGAAAGAGAGCAGCGGACACATTGCTGCATCCGCTGCAACCCAAACAACCAAACGCCCCCTTTTTCTGCGTTTGCGCAGACTCCTCGTCAACTGCCGATGAGAATCAGCAGTTAGCGTTCGAAAAAATAATTACCAGAACCGGTTCATTTGTTCAATTAAATAATGCAATTTATGCTTATTTCTATGTAATCTAAGTCCTACTTTGTAACACATTCATTATCAATATGTTAGTTAATGCATTGTGTAAGCATTCCCGCAAAATACCCATGGAACGTATAAAAATATTCACCGCCAGACCCGTTTTTTTGGAATTTTGGAACACGCTTGCGGTCCCGCGCTTGACCGGCACGAATTTTTTTGCACAATCACACCCATGTTAGCCAGGGTTTGTTCAGCGGCGGTCAATGGCATTGAGGCCTACCCGGTTGAGGTTGAGGTCAACGAAGGCCATGGTGACACGATGACGGTGATTGTCGGGCTGCCCGATGCGGCAGTGCGCGAATCCCGTGATCGGGTGAATACGGCGATTGGTAATGCCGGCTTCAAATATCCGCTGGGCCGGGTGACCATCAACCTCGCTCCGGCGGATGTTAAAAAGGAAGGGCCCAGTTTTGATCTGCCCATCGCGGTGGGCATTTTGGCCGCCAGCGATCAACTGCAAACGGACCAACTGGACAATTTTGCCATGGTGGGTGAGTTGGCGTTGACTGGGGCAGTGCGGCCCGTCAAGGGTGTGTTGCCGATTGCCCTCCGGGCCCGTTCGGAAGGCAAGGCGGGGCTGTTGGTGCCGCCGGAGAATGCGGCGGAGGCGGCGGTCGTCCAGGGATTACTGGTGATTCCGGTGCGCAATTTGCGCGAGGCCGTCGCGTTTCTGGAAGGCGAGGTCAAACTCAGTCCCACCACCGTTGATTTGGGCAGCCTGTTTGATCAGGCGCCGGAGGACGAATTGGATTTTGCCGAGGTGAAGGGACAGGAATCGGTGAAGCGCGCCTTGGAAATCGCCGCCGCCGGAATGCACAATGTTCTGCTGGTCGGCCCGCCCGGCACTGGAAAATCCATGCTGGCCAAACGGCTGCCCACGATTTTGCCGCCGCTGACACTGGATGAAGCCCTGGAAACCACCAAAATTCACAGCATCGTCGGGTTGTTGTCCCCCGGCCAGGCGCTGGTGACCCGGCGTCCCTATCGCAGCCCGCATCATACCGCCAGCGACGCCGGGCTGCTGGGCGGTAATATCAATCCCACCCCCGGTGAAATTTCCCTGGCGCATAATGGTGTGCTGTTTCTCGATGAACTGCCCGAGTTCAAACGCAGCGTACTGGAGACTATGCGCCAGCCGTTGGAGGATGGCAAAGTCACCATTTCCCGCGCCGCCGGCACCATGACGTTCCCCTCGCAGTTCATGCTGGTGGCGGCCATGAATCCCACGCCGGACGGCAAGATGCCGCATGAATCCAAAAACACCCAGCGCGAGATTCAAAATTACCTGGGCCGCATTTCCGGGCCGTTGCTGGACCGCATTGACCTGCATGTCGAAGTGCCCTCGGTGAAATTCCGCGAAATCACTTCCGAGCGCGCCAGCGAAACCTCCGCGCAAATCCGGGGCCGCGTGCTGGCCGCCCGCCGGCGGCAACTCGAGCGGTTCAAGGGGCGCAAACAGGTGAATTGCAATGCCCGCATGGGCCCACGGGAATTGAAGCAATGGTGCGAATTGGATGAGCCGACCCTGGATTTGCTGAAAATGGCCATGTCCGACAAAAACCTTAGCGCCCGGGCGTACGACCGCATCCTCAAAGTCGCCCGCACCATTGCCGACCTGGAGGGCGCGGACCGCCTTTCCATCGGGCACATCTCCGAGGCGGTCGGCTTCCGGTCGCTCGACCGCCAGTTATGGGGCTGATGCGAAAGTAAAGGGATTACTTTCGGTTCTGCGCCATCAGCCGGGCTAGCAGGAAAGCCATCTCCATCGCCTGCTCATAGTTCAGGCGCGGGTCCACCGGCGACCGGTAATCCCGCGTGAGGTCGGATTCCGTGATGCCGCTGGCGCCGCCCAGGCATTCCGTCACGTTCTCCCCGGTGAGTTCGATATGCACGCCGCCGAGGTGCGCCCCCTCGTCCCGGAGGACGTTGAACGACGTCTCCAGTTCCAGTAGAATCTTCTCGAACCGCCGGGTTTTGATCCCGCCCTGCACGGTTTCCGTGTTGCCATGCATCGGGTCGCAGCACCAGAGCACCCGACGCTCCGCGTGGGTGATGGCGCGCACGAGTGGCGGCAGGCAACGGCCTGCGTTGGCGGCGCCGAACCGGTGGATGAACGTCAGGTGCCCCGCCTCGTTGCGCGGGTTCAACACCTCGGACAGCCGCACCGCGTCGTTCGGCGTCACGCTCGGTCCCAACTTGACGCCGATGGGATTTTCCAAGCCTCGGAAATATTCAATGTGCGCCCCCTGAAGATCCCGCGTGCGTTCGCCAATCCACGGAAAATGCGTCGCCAGGTTATACCACCCTGCACGCCGTGGCGGAATGCGCGTTTGCGCCTGTTCATAGTGGAGCACCAGCGCCTCATGGCTGGTGAAAAAATCCATCCGGCTGATGTCCGATATCTGACCGCCCATGAGCGTTTCCATGAACCGCAAGGACTCGCACAAGGACTCCATCATCTTCATGTATTCGCTCGCCTGTGGTGAACGTGAAACAAATCCCAAATCCCAATATTCCGGATGATGCAGGTCGGCAAAACCGCCGTCCACCAAAGCGCGGATGAAGTTGATGGTCAACCCTGATCGCTCATAGGCGCGGAGCAACAATTCCGGGTTGGGTTGGCGGTCTTCCAAGGTGAAGCCGGGGCGGTTCACCAAGTCTCCGCGAAAACTCGGCAGGGTCACGCCGTCTTTGGTCTCCATGTCGGAGGAGCGGGGTTTGGCGTATTGACCGGCGAACCGGCCAACGCGGACCACTCGTTTTTTCGCGCCCTGCATCAACACCAGGCTCATCTGCAGCAGGATTTTCAGCTTCTTGACAATGCTGCCGGATTCGCAATCCGCAAACGTTTCCGAGCAGTCGCCGCCTTGCAGCAGGAAGCATTCCCCGCGCGTGGCCGCCGCCAGTTGTTGCTTTAAATTCTCGACTTCCCAACTGCTCACCAGCGGCGGCAGGCGCGCCAGTTGGCCCAGTACCTCCTGCAGGGCCGGTTGGTTGGGGTAAACCGGTTGTTGCGCGGCAACTTTTTGTTGCCACGACGCCGGTGACCACGGGCCGCCCATGGCACTATTGGGTGTCTGCTTTGACATATCCATCTGGGGGGTAATTTGGGGCGCGTTGGCCAAAATGTAAAGCCCGGGTATTCTCCGCCCCATGGCCCCGCTCGCCCACAAGTACGGGGAACAGTTACTTTCGGTGTACTACGGACGCTCGGAGTGTGTCCGCTCAAGCCAGCACATCCCTGCCACCAGGCTGGCCAAGCGGGTTGCCACTCAGGGTGCCATAGCGCTTATGGATGTATCTGAAGAATTACCGGGTTTTACCAAAGGTCTCAAATAGATAGGTGGCGTAGTTGCGCGATACCGGGCGGATGGCCCATTTCCCCACCGACCGTTCCAACAAGCCCAAAAACGCCTCATACTCCTCCGCGCTGATCACGTTGCTGCCCAGCCATAGTGCGGCGACCTGCCAGAGGAAATCATGCGCGGCACCCAGACTTCTCCCATCGGGTCGGCGACGGAGCGTTGCGTAGATTTCTTGTATCTCCTGATCTGTCCGGTCCCCTTTGGCTTTGCAGAGGGTCATAAAATGCTTTTCAATAAAATACAAGTGCAGCACCACCTCCTTCGGGTAATACTTGAGGTCAACGGGTGGCTTCTGGTTGCCCCGGAATAATTCCCGCAAAGAAGGCACCAGCCAGACCGTCATTTTTTTGCCGTCGGACACCGGTACCGAATGCCGGTCGCTAACCCGGATGTTTCCGCGACCATCCGTCTCCAGCGCCACCGACAAGGTTTGCTGGTTCAAGCCATTGGCTTCGACCACACTGCGGAGCGAAGGGACGAGGTCAGCGGGTGGCCACGCCATGCCGTTCATTGTGTTTGGCTCAGTCATATCGTCATCAGTTTGCGTTTGCGGCGCGATCCGCCATTTGGGCTCATCCAAGCCATTGGGTGCGCCGTATGATCTGAGCAAAGCGAATTTTTGGGGGTGCTACCAGCTTTTTGTTTCGCTCCCTGGATCTCCCATAAAACGATCAAGTAAAAACCGGGCTTGCCTGCTTCAGGAGCTGGATTTAGTATTCCTCAACAATGCGCAGCGAAAAAAAGCAATGCTACCAAACCGCTTCGCGGCCAATCCGTCGGCAGGGCTGCGGTGTCTAAAACACAGTTCGACCAATATTTATGCGTGAAAAGATTAATACCGGTAATCGTATATTCAGCCTGTTCTACTTTATCACACCCATAGTGGCACTTTGGAGTCTGGCCACGGCGGTAATCGCCGAAAACAATCCCAGTAAACCCAACGTCCTGCTCATCGTCTCGGATGATCACGGCTATGCCGATGTTGGGTTCCAAGGCTGCCAGGACATCCCTACCCCGCATTTGGACCGCCTGGCGCGCGAGGGCATTCATTGCACCAGTGGCTATGTCTCCCATCCGTTCTGCAGCCCAACGCGCGCCGGGCTCATGACGGGACGCTACCAGCAGCGCTTTGGGCATGAGAATAATCCGTTTTACGATCCCAACGATCACCGTGAAGGTTTGCCCACCTCGGAAAAGCTGCTGCCCGCCCACCTGCGAGAGGCGGGATATGTAACGGGCTGGATTGGCAAATGGCATTTGGGCGCCACGCCGGAATTCCGTCCGCTGAATCGTGGTTTTTCGGAAACGTTTGGTTTCATCGGTGGCGGACATAAGTACCAGAATTGGACGCCCAATGTCGCCGTGGAATATCAGGTACCCATCGAGCGCAACGGTCAACCGGTGGAGGTCACGAATCATCTCACCATCGAGTTTGGTCATGAAGCCGATGCGTTCATCCGCCGGCATAAGTCCGATTTATGGTTCCTTTATCTTGCGTTCAATGCCCCGCATACCCCCCATGAACCCACCCCGGAGCGGCTCGCCAAATTTGCCTCCATTGCCGATCCCAAACGGCGCGCGTACGCAGCCCAGGTAAGCCTGATGGATGATGCCATTGGCGAAACGCTTGGCGCGCTGCGCGACACCGCGCAGGAACGGCGCACGCTGGTGTTTTTCTTTAGCGACAATGGCGGCCCCGTTGGCGCCATTGGCGCCAATGGTTCACTCAATACCCCACTGCGCGCCGGCAAAGGATCGGTGTACGAAGGCGGCGTAAGGGTTCCCTTTGTGGTGAGTTGGCCCGGCAAGCTTGCCGCAGGCAAGACCTATGACCAACCGGTTATTTCATTGGATGTCTTTGCCACCGCGCTGGCCTGTGCGGGAATGCCCATGCCAACGGATAAGAAGTATGACAGCGTGAACTTGCTGCCCTTCCTGACCGGTGAAAAGCCGGGAGCGCCGCACGAACGGTTATTATGGCGCAGCGGCCCGCAATTGGCGCTGCGCGAAGCACAATCCAAACTGGTGCGCCGCAAAGACCAGAAGGATGAACTGTACGACGTCATGGCTGATCTCAGTGAAAGCAACGATCTGGCGGAAACTCAGGTCGAAGCTGGGAAACGCTTGGGGACCACCCTGGATGCTTGGAACAGTGAGTTGGTCCCGCCTGCGTTCCCCGGCTTGGGCGGTCGCAATGCGGCGAAGGGTGGAAAAAAGGGGAAGAAGGCCAATCCGAAGACGGATTAAAGCATATCAGCCATTAAGACAATTAAGGACGCGCCATCCAGTCTCCAGCCTGCTTTATGCGCTTGACCCGTATCGGCGTGCGCGTATGCTTTCACCCATGAGCGCATGCAATGAAGAAAACTTAAGCCGGGAAAAGCAATGCTCCTCTTCCGCAACGCGACAAGTTCTTCCGCAACGCGACAAGTTCTTCCGCAACGCGACAAGTGAGTGCAATTTCTTCGGCAATAGGAGTATTGCTGGAATCCTCGTTGTGGCCTGTTTGTTGACGTTGGCCGCTGGGGCCGCGCAAGGCTTCTCAGTAAACATCAACTTTCAAACCAACGGCCCAACAGTGTCACCAGGGTATCTGGCGGATACCGGTCTGCTTTATGGGGACCGCGGCAATGGCTTTATATACGGCTGGCTTGCGGACAATACTTCTGGCATGCAGGACATCTCGGGGACAAACACGGTTGATTTTCGTTATGCCACATGTGCCATGATCTACAGCAACAACGTATGGCAGATCGCCGTTCCTAACGGTGCCTACATGGTACACGTAGTTGCCGGCAGTGTGTCCCGACTGAGTGGCGTCTATCGTTTAGATGTGCAAGGGTCATTGGCTGTTCAAGGCACGCCCGAAGGTTCTAACTATTGGGTCGAAGGGACGATCAACATCAAGGTTACAAACAGTGTCCTTACGGTGAGTAATGCCGATGGCTTCTTCAACACTCGGCTCGCGTTCCTTGAAATCCGAAGTGCCGGAAATCCCACGCTCGAGGCGTTCCCGGCGACAACGAACCAACCATTTACTGTGTCGCTCGTCAACCCCTCCGGCGGGTTGCATTGGATCGAAGCGTCCTCGAATCTCGTGAACTGGACGCGCATCGGAGCGCTCACCAATACACCTGGCCAGCTCTTGAGCCTCACCGATGCGACGGCGGCGAGTCGTAACCGCCGCTTCTACCGCGCACGAGTCCCGTTCCCACTTCCACCGCAGGTGGTTTATAGCAACGATTTTGAAAGCGGGGTCGGCCCGGAATGGTCCACCACCAGTTTGGACGTTACGCCCAGTGGGCGAATTTTTCTCGGAAGCTTCACCAAGAAGACGGTGAAACTGAACCTGACCAACCTGCCAGCACACGCGACGATCACGCTCGCCTTTGATTTTTACAGCATCCAATCCTGGGACGGCAACAGCCCCGTCGGCGGGCCAGACATCTTCAATGTGAACGTGACTGGCGGGCCGACCCTGCTGAACGCGACGTTCCGCAATTTAAAGAGTGCCGGGCCAGGACAAACTTATCCCGGGCTCATCCCGGCAAATGTCTTTGCGTCTCGCACGGGTGCGACTGAGAAGAGCACTCTGGGTTATACGGAGATCCTTTCCGCTTACGGGGATTCGGTTTACCATCTCAGCTACACCTTTGAGCACTCCGCCAGTTCGGTGGAATTGAACTTTTGGGGGAACGGCAGCGTGTCTGGTAGCCCTGATGAGAGTTGGGGTCTCGACAACGTGGTGGTGTCGGTGCGCGACTTCTATTGACGCCTCCAGCCTCCAGTCTCCAGCCGGCTTTATGCTCTGTAACTGGCAAAAGTGTCTTCAAAACCAGCCATTCTGCCCGCCGGTTTTTGATTTTGGATTAGCGATTGATAGCGGGAGTATTTCTTCCTTATCATGCCCCGGTCAGGCCGGAGGATAGGGCTCCGCTGGGAAGCGACCCGAGCGCCGTGCCT